>NZ_CP055056.1:0-117256 GCF_022354085.1 Shigella dysenteriae | reverse complement strand
CTCGCCGAACAGTTTTTTGATGTCTGAATTTTCGTTTTCCAGAAAGCCTCCTGCCTGTGGACAGTAAAAGAATAAACAGCAAATCGTGTGTCAGAGCCCCGCTAACTGACTGAAGAAAAACCTGCAGTCTGTATTTAACAACAGAGTCTGGCGTACTGACCATAGTTTATGTCATTAGCTTACTTCAGTATATGCATTACTGAATACAGCTTATCATTAGCATATTACAGTTTATCAGTAACATGCCACAGCTTATGTGATCGTGGTCCCGGCCCATGAGTAACAAGGTTTGTAGCGATATGGGGATCTTTAATGGATCCTTTATTGATCATTCATGGATCTATTTACTGGATCGGGCCTCTGGATATGTGGATAAATCATTCCGGAAAAACAGCATACACTACCGATTATGAAGGCTTCAGGGCGTACCTGCTCACTGTAACTACAGATATATTGCGCTTCCTCGCCGGTTCGCGGGCTTCGCCCGGTCACCGGTCTGCGGCGAGCACTGTTTTTTCTGAAGTCTGTCTTTACAGGTAATTTTTGACGGAATCTGCCGTACTTCCTGAGCGTACAGTCATATCCGAAATACACTTCATATGTTTGTCTCAACGCCAGAGGCGCATGCAGACTGGCTCCATGAATATCCTGACAACTGGCATCACTTAATTTATCGACAGTCTTAAGACTAATCGTCAGAATCCTGATAATTGACGTTTCAGGTCCAGAGAAGTGCAGACGTTGCAACCAGTCAGCTGTGCCTGTGTCGGAGCTGATATCCGTGATGAAGCAAACCAAAGAGCTGTAGCATCAGTTGGGCAAAACGAGCTACTGTAAAAAGCCGTTGGGCCGACAAAATAAGTGAATATCGTATATGCCTTTGTTGCCGGAGGATGACAGAATAAACCCTGTCAGTTATTGACTCTGGATCTTACGAGCCCAACTGTATGCCATAAGCTGTCGGTCGAAAGAGTGACAGGATCCTGATGACAGGCACTGCTGCGCAGACACCGGTCATGGATGTAACGGAAATACCAGCTGAACCGCAGGTCTTCCAGTCGGGGACACAGAGTACAGGGCTGGAGCTTGTGGATACGTATCTCTGGATCTTCAAACACTTTATGGAAGGAAAGGAGTTAACCAGATCCCTTGCCTGCCAGGTTTATATCAAGCCCTATAGCGACAGGATGGACAGTGTCACCTTCCAGTCAGTAGCTAAACGATCTAAGGTGTTCCTGGACAAACTGCAGGAGCCAACGTCTGAAATGATAAATAAGCGAGGGAATACCTGGTGCTGGAAGAGTTGAGATGACTGGCACATTGGTATAAATCTTGCCGTTATTCTGATCAGCTTGTAACATTCTGTAATGATCACCATTGGCTGGCGATTTTTCTGTTCAGTAATGTAATTAACCTTATCTGATGCGCTGGCCACTATTCCATCAGCTGTACTGATGGCAGGCTCCCTGTTGAGGTCTGCCGCGAGCTGTCCGCCGGACTCAACGGGCTCTGCCACAATCCGGTTATGATAGCCTGGAAACTGATCAAGGGTCAGGTCGATATAGTCCCTGGCAGGGGCGGCAATGACGTGGCCGTATCTGCCAGGACCATTATCCCACTGCATACCGACAATACAGGAGTACAGGTTGCTGCCGTCTTCCGTCAGATAATCAGTCAGCGTCTGGCTGGCCAGCTCGCTGCAACCGGCCGGGAAATCCTTCAGGTGATCATACCCGGCGGTGAGAGAAGCCTCACAGGAAGTCAGCTCCAGAGCATGTCGGAAGGCCTGCAGGCGGGTCCAGGTGTCCGCATTCACTTTTTCACCTTCCCGTCATGACGGGCCAGGGACTGAAGTTTACGGACGTCCTCCCGGGATCCTTTCAGCTCAGCTTTCGTATCCAGCAGCTGCGCCGCCAGCGGTCTTTTTCCCGGGAGCCGACTTTCCTGGCACATATTCTTTTCGCAGTTATCCCCAGAATCTGTGGATAACTGTTGCTCCTCTTTTGAGAGAGAAGGCTTTACTCACCGCCTGAATGCGGCAGATATGTCTGGACGATATATCTGCATACGCCGGTACTGCTTCGTCAGATTGCACGGCAGGTGAATTGCCGGGCTGGTACCATACCATATTTGCGCCGAACCCGTCCGGGGCGGTGCCGATAACAGATGTTAAATGATTGGTCGTTTTTACATCTGTAAAAGCAACAGGGCCCCATGATTATATCATGGGGCCCTGTTACTCTGATTCTTCGCAATAGATTGCTCTGAATCAGATGCGCCTTCTCCATTAGACTAACAGTTCTATATTATTTTACCATCTTTAAATGTGTAAGAGTTTTCTGTTTTTTATTGGTGTTTATCTGTATTTTTTGTTTTCGGAACGTTTTTGTAAGAGTTATCTTTTATATTTGAGGTGATATCTTATTGTGGTTGTTGTAATAGTTTAGAGTCGTAATAAATATGATTGATCGCCACTTTAAATGAAGTTAATCTACTGGAGATGAAGTAACTTCATTAATGCGTCATAAAAATAAAAATTCCTGTTTTGGGAAATATGAATGTGTCTGTCCCCTCCTTCGGGAGGGTGTTTTTTATCTGGAAACTGGTTTCTGGTTCTGATTTTTCTTTTTGTATTATAGCGAGTTACGCATATTTACCAATCGATGTCTGGCAAACAGAGTATGGCGATGGTGTGATTTGTGTTTATTGGTAAAAAAAACACCCCCGTAATGGGGGTGTTGAAACTTCAACCTATGTACTCATTATCCTGGGATGGATGAGTAGCGTGCGATATTGAATCATATTCAGCAGGAATAATAATATTCGCAAAAAAATGGATGTGCAAGGAAAATTTTTATATGCTTTTGTGTGTGGTGGTTAGGTAATCAAGAAGATAAATGATGAAGTGTGCCAGTTCAGGATCAATGTTTCCATGGGAAAGCCATTTATTAATAATATCAATTAAGTTCGAAAGCTCAGGGAAGATTTGTTCAATGTTTTCCTCTGTCTCCCGCACAGTCATATAGCGACGTCTCCTTGGGGATTGAAAACAAAAACAATAATACAACAAGTATGAAACAGAAGGTAGGTGGCAGGGGCGGAACAGGAAAACGCATGAGGGCGCTTCCTGGGGGAGATGCCTGGTATCTTTAGGGTTCAGTTTTGAGATCGGGAATTTTTGTACATTAAGTGCATTATTTAATCAATTGAAACGCGTAATGGATTGATTTTATCAGCAACTATCGCGTTTAAGTTGTCGATCATATTTGAGTTGTCTCATTAAGGTCGAATCCCCTGAAAGCGGCGTATAACGTAGGAGTTCCCCTCTATAGCAATAGGTAAGGCTGTTCAAAAAAGGCTTACCGTACAATAATTCGCTATATCCAGACGGCCCCCCTTGTCATACAAGCTCGTAAGTGGCCCTGACGGCCTGTCAATGCGGTACTGCCCTGTCGGGACTGCTCTACCCACATAAGTTTCTACATAGCTTGAAGCTGGATGGGGAGGTATTACGGCTTTAGCCGTAATACTTTCTTCGTCCTCGCAGCGCTGACAGTTTTCAGGGATCAAATTCGGTGGTTGTGTGAAAACGGTGCTGGTTGATAACCAGAAGGCTGCGGTGCTGAAGAATAACAACGGGAAAGTCGTGTTCAACTCCGGATTCCTGTTGCTGGCCGACCACTATAACTTCCTGCCACGGGCATGCCGTCCACGCAGGGCCAGAACAAAAGGTAAGGTTGAGCGGATGGTGAAATACCTCAAGGAGAACTTCTTCGTCCGGTACCGCAGGTTCGACAGCTTCACTCATGTTAATCAACAACTGGAGCAATGGATAGCCGATGTGGCTGACAAACGGGAGCTTCGCCAGTTCAAAGAAACGCCGGAACAGCGCTTCGCGCTGGAGCAGGAACATCTGCAGCCGTTACCGGATACGGACTTCGATACCAGTTACTTCGACATCCGCCATGTGTCCTGGGACAGCTATATCGAGGTTGGTGGTAATCGTTACAGCGTTCCCGAAGCGCTGTGTGGTCAGCCAGTATCGATACGAATATCGCTGGATGACGAGTTGCGGATCTACAGTAATGAGAAACTGGTGGCCTCACATCGCCTCTGTCCGGCATCGTCTGGCTGGCAGACAGTGCCGGAGCATCACGCCCCGCTCTGGCAGCAGGTCAGTCAGGTGGAACATCGACCACTGAGTGCCTATGAGGAGCTGTTGTGATGCATGAGCTGGAAGTCCTGTTGAGTCGCCTGAAAATGGAGCATCTGAGTTATCACGTTGAAAGCCTGCTGGAACAGGCAGTTAAAAAAGAGTTGAACTACCGGGAGTTCCTGTGCATGGCGCTACAGCAGGAATGGAACGGCAGGCATCAGCGCGGTATGGAGTCCCGGCTGAAGCAGGCTCGTCTGCCGTGGGTCAAAACGCTGGAGCAGTTCGATTTTACCTTCCAGCCGGGCATCGACCGTAAGGTTGTCCGGGAACTGGCTGGTCTGGCGGCGAAAACGTGATCCTGCTGGGACCTCCTGGTGTCGGAAAAACTCATCTGGCCATAGCTCCTGGCATGAAAGCGGTGGATGCGGGACATCGGGTACTGTTTATGCCACTGGACTGACTGATCGCGACACTGATGAAAGCGAAACAGGAAAATCGGCTGGAGTGTTAGCTACAGCAACTGAGTTATGCCCGGGTGTTGATCCTGGATGAAATAGGCTATCTGCCGATGAACAGAGAGGAAGCCAGCCTGTTCTTCCGGCTACTGAACCGTCGATATGAAAAAGCGAGCATCATACTGACGTCAAACAAAGGGTTCGCAGACTGGGGAGAAATGTTCGGAGATCACGTGCTGGCAACAGCGATACTGGATCGGTTGCTACATCACTCAACCACGCTGAATATCAAAGGAGAGAGTTACCGGTTAAAAGAGAAACGTAAAGCTGGAGTGCTGACCAAAAACACAACGCCAATCAGTGATGATGAAATGGTGGAAAGCAGACAGCATCAGTAACGAAAGTATCTTAGCGGGCATGAAAATGGCAAATAACGGTCAAACATCGTGGCGTTGACAGCACCGCCTGCTCCAGGCGCTTCAGCACCGCTGCCGGCTGCTCGCGCATGATGAACGAGCAGATGTTAGTGTCGAGCATCCAGGTTTTCTTCATGGCTCAAAGCGTCCTTCATCGCTGACCACATCCTCACGCTCCGCCATAAAGTCCGGATCGGCCCTGTCCAGCTGCGCGAACGAGCCCCAGGTCGGCCGGACGGGACGCAGAATGATGCTGTCCCCTTCCCGGACGATCTCCAGCTCGCTGACGCCGTCAAAATCCAGGTCCCGGGGCAGACGGATGGCGCGGTTATTGCCGTTTTTAAATATCGAAACTGTGCGCATGGATGTTCCTCCGGCTGATCATGCATGATGTGTGAGTACATATGTGCAGTATATGCCTGCCGGACTGGTCTGTATAGGTGTAACATATGCAGATGACTGACATATGCGTATGTCTGCCCTATGCAGATGCGTGGCATGTGGATATGCTGCGCATATCCTGTTTTCTCATTTCTCCACCGCAGATCCGAAAACCACCAAAACCGGATCCGCACTTTTCCAGCCTGAAGTGACATCGTTGGCCATACAGCTTTATTTCTGAATTGTGCCCGACTGAGAAGCAGCTGACTCAGTTCCGGAATCGGCGCAGATGAATTTCGGGAACAAAATAAATGTTGCCGCGCGCCCGTGAGCATGCCACGTACAGCCTGTTACGGGACGACGGTGGAAGGGCTGCCAGTTCCTGACGGGTCAGAAGCTTCCAGTGGGAAGATCCCATCACAATGCAGACATCCTGAAAGTGGTCGAGCCCTTTACTGACGCCCCAGTTCATGGAATAGCAGCCGTAACGGTGATGTTCACGATAGAAGAGCTTAATCACCGTATTATCGGCGTGCAGGGTGGCTGTGCGCTCTGCATCTGTGATCGTTTCAATCAGGGTGGCATGTATCCCATGGGCAGCGATACGGATGTTCAGTTGTCCGGTGATAAACTCGCACACTGAAGCTGAGCAACGCCATGTCCGGTTGAGCGTGTCCCGGTCAACCGTGAAACCTGCTGCGTCGAAGCGGGCCTCATATCGCGTAATGTCATCGTGCAGCGTTGAATTAACGTTGCCGTCATGGCTTGTATCAAAGGTATGTTGATAAAAATCGCCGCAACAGAGCACAGTGATTTCCGCGCGGCAGAGCTCCAGCAGAAAATTAAAGTCATGTCCGGCAAAGTCCTGGACTTCATCGATAAGCAGTTCATCGTAGTAACGGGCAAGCCGGGTACGGATATCCGGCAGCAGCCCCCGGGCTGTGAGTAAGTGTGCGAGCCTCCGGTGATACAGCCGTCCGGCGGGATCCTGATAATGCCGGGCATTCGTGCGCGGTATTCTGGGTGGGGGCTGGTCGAAGCTCAGCCCACGCGATGCCAGCTGCTCCTGCAGGAAAGGCCTGAAGCAAAAACCGTGCAGAAACTCAAACCAGGTCATCACCCTGATCCCGTCCGGGATAAAGCCAAAACGTCTGATAATCTGCGCCCGGAGATGCGCTTCATTATTCACGGTGAAGGTCAGGATCAGCGTCCGCCGGTCCTCACTCAACCGCTGTATCAGCAGCGTGGTCTTGCCCGAGCCGGCAACCGCAAATATCACTCTCTTATCCATGCCAGTGCCTCCTGAATATAATCAGGTACTGTCAGCTCTTCGGCGTGCAGCTGTAACAGCCGGAATGCTGCTTCTGCCTTATTGGCCAGCATGTATTCCTGCACCGTGAGTGTCCGGCGTGTTCCGCGGAAAAGCGCATCACACAGACCAGCGTTATCCTGATACAGGCAGATTTCAAATGTGGATCGGGTGTTATCGCGATCAGCAAATACCCGGGAGCGGGAACAAAGCACGTCAGCATAGCGTTCATCGCAGTTTTGCTGATAGTTGCCGTCATTATCACGAAGGGCCGCGACGCGATTTTCCAGAAGACGGGCCAGTTCAAGATAACGACGGAAACTCGTTCCGCCGATAGCGATGATGTGAACCCCGTCATCCTCCGGCGACCTGCCATACAGGCGGCGATAAAAGGCCTCGATCAGAATAAACTCAGCATCCCCCTCCACGAGCAGCACACGTCTGGCCAGCGCAAATTCCAGCACATTATTGTCCGGTGCTTTCATGAAGAAGGCGGCAGTCTCAGCGGAAAGTTCATTCATCAGTACCGGTCGGGCAGACCCGAGGAGGATTGCCTTACGCAGATCGAGGCGGGATGAGATATGGCTGCTGTGTGTGGCAATAAACACCTGCGTCTGCCGTTCAGTTGCAAGCTGATTAACCAGCCTCTTCATACTGACATGGCTGAGATGATTCTCCGGCTCCTCAAGCAACAGTGCGTGGAGCTCTCCCTGCTGCTGATGCCGCTGCAGTGCAAACTCTGTTTTGATGAAGCACTGCCTTCCTTTTCCACGGTGACGAATGGAAATACCGTCCTCGGTAATGTCCAGATTCGCCTCAAGACCTGATTTAGCACCGGAACGCACGCCAAACTGATACGTATCCAGCGTGTCGTTTATGGCTGACAGATGCCGGGTGCAGAAGTGCATTTTCTGTTGCCGGTAACTGTTTTCAAGCCGGTACCGATCGGCTACCGGCACATTGACGCTGTAAACTGTGCGCGTATATTCCTGTGCGGCGTGCTCGTTATCGATGCGTGCACTGTCTAACAGCAGATGGCGCAGATAGCGTCTGAAGCCGGCAAAATGCCCCCCGGAGAAGGTGCTGAACCGCACGGAATAGTATTCATAGGGAAAATTATCGGGATCCTGCTGCAGGACATGATGTATATCCTGACCGTATTCCTCCGTCATGGGTGCAATGCGCATTCTGAGACCATCCGCATCGATACCCGCCAGATTTTGCCTGCCGTTCAGGTCAGGATCTCCCCCATTACTCAGGAAAACATCAGCTGTCAGCACGGGTAACCGATCGGCGCGGCGCTCACCTTCCTGAAACTGCCTGACTGCTGACTGGGACAGGAGCGATTCCACACCCAATGCCTCGACCCGGTGCCGGCTGTCGCTCAGCACAAGGTCAAGGGCCAGCAGAATCGTGCTTTTCCCGGACTCATTGTCCCCGACCAGAATGTTACGGTCATGAGTGAAGCGCAGGTCCAGTTCCGGAAACTTTTTAAAGTTTTGCAGCATAAGCCGCGTGATCAGAGGCATCTTTTATTCCTTTATATACCGCTGACTGAAAGAGTGTCCGGCAGCGCCAGACCGCCTGTTTTGTTTTACAGCGTTATCTTATCCAGTCTTCCAGCACAAGACCCGGTACCCGTTCAAATTCCCGCGTATTATTCGTCACCAGCACGGCACCGGCGGCGATGGAGTGTCCGGCAATCGCCGTGTCGTTCGGGCCGATCGGCGTCCCGGCGAGGCGCAGCGCCACCTTAATCTCCGTGGTCGCGTCCACCGCGGCGCGATCCCAGGGCAGGATGGCATCGAGGCGGGTGCAGAACGCGTCAACCAGCTGCACGTGGCGCGGCGAGGCCTTCGGGCCGGTAGCCCCGAAGCGCATTTCGGAATAAGTGATGGCCGAGACCACGATACGGTGGCCACGCAGCACCGCCTGCTCCAGGCGCTTCAGGACGGCTTCCGGCTGCTCGCGCATGATGAAAGAGCAGATGTTGGTGTCCAGCATATACGTTTTGTTCACAGGTTAACCCGTCCTTCGTCGGTGACAACGTCCTCGCGCTCCGCCATAAAGTCCGGGTCAGCTTTTTCGAGCTTCGCGAACGAGCCCCAGGTCGGCCGGACGGGGCGCAGGATGATGCTGTCCCCTTCCCGGACGATCTCCAGCTCGCTCACCCCCTCAAAATCAAGATCGCGGGGCAGACGGATGGCGCGGTTATTGCCGTTTTTAAAAATGGATACGGTTCTCATTATTTCCTCCTGGCCGACCGGCCTTTATACATATGCTCAGTATATGCAGATGATCGGCATATGTATAGATATAGCATATGCAGATGGCAGGGGTACGCATATGCCAAACCTATACACACTTCTGTCTTTTTTCTGCTGAGATCCGAAAAAAGCTATAATCGGAGATTTAAATTTCATCAGTACTGACAGGGTGTTAAACACAGGTATTATCGAACGGTTCTGTTTTCGGCACTGTTGCAAAGTTAGCGATGAGGCAGCCTTTTGTCTTATTCAAAGGCCTTACATTTCAAAAACTCTGCTTACCAGGCGCATTTCGCCCAGGGGATCACCATAATAAAATGCTGAGGCCTGGCCTTTGCGTAGTGCACGCATCACCTCAATACCTTTGATGGTGGCGTAAGCCGTCTTCATGGATTTAAATCCCAGCGTGGCGTCGATTATCCGTTTCAGTTTGCCATGATCGCATTCAATCACGTTGTTCCGGTACTTAATCTGTCGGTGTTCAACGTCAGACGGGCACCGGCCTTCGCGTTTGAGCAGAGCAAGCGCGCGACCATAGGCGGGCGCTTTATCCGTGTTGATGAATCGCGGGATCTGCCACTTCTTCACGTTGTTGAGGATTTTACCCAGAAACCGGTATGCAGCTTTGCTGTTACGACGGGAGGAGAGATAAAAATCGACAGTGCGGCCCCGGCTGTCGACGGCCCGGTACAGATACGCCCAGCGGCCATTGACCTTCACGTAGGTTTCATCCATGTGCCACGGGCAAAGATCGGAAGGGTTACGCCAGTACCAGCGCAGCCGTTTTTCCATTTCAGGCGCATAACGCTGAACCCAGCGGTAAATCGTGGAGTGATCGACATTCACTCCGCGTTCAGCCAGCATCTCCTGCAGCTCACGGTAACTGATGCCGTATTTGCAGTACCAGCGTACGGCCCACAGAATGATGTCACGCTGAAAATGCCGGCCTTTGAATGGGTTCATGTGCAGCTCCATCAGTAAAAGGGGATGATAAGTTTATCACCACCGACTATTTGCAACAGTGCCCGATAAAGTGCTGTATCTGATTGAAGACAGCAAGGACAGCCGCTGGGCCATCGGTAAGTATATCGACGTCTGGCATTATCCTGACGGACATAAGGAACTGCGCCTGAATGATGTACAGCTCCTCTATTCCACCTACGACCGGTTGTCGGAAGTTGATCCCGTCGCGATTGTTGATAATAAAAGACTGGGCCATGTGCTTGAAGTTTCGCGCCAGGTCCAGAGAAAACGGGACAATAATCGCTCACAATCGATACCTTCTGGTGATGAGCCTTCCCGAAGACGTCATGCTCCGAGCATCAACAAACCCCAGCGCTCGCTGAACGAAGAAGATATGCTTGAAGCCATAATAAAGCTTCAGGGGAGCTCTGAGGCCATCTTTGGTAAAAGGTGAACTTGACGCAAATCAGAAAGGAAACCCCGGACTCACTGACCTATGGCGATATGTGCACTGTGTTGCAACCATGTCCTGAGAAGATTTCTGGGAAATGCAATTAACTTCAATGATATTATATACAAAGGAAAAAGTCGGGAAGCCGGGGTAAAGTTCGGGTGTCACAGAACCCCGAACCGCTGCGCGGTATCTGGAGATAAAGGCCATTCATGAAAATGGCCTAGAGGATAGAAGCAAAAAAATTAACGAGAAATGACCAAGTTATAGATCGAGTCTAAATTTTTGAATACATCATCGACTTCAAAGTGATGTGCAGTGTCTCTGTAACAGGTCGTTGTGAAAGATAGACCGCTAGGTTTTATCGCATTGATTTTATTGATTTTATCATTGGTTACATTATGCATGTGTCGTAAATATAATGGATATGAAAACACAGCCTGGTCAAATGATTCATTCGCAGCTACTACACGAAATTCATCAAGTGATTTGCGCAGTTCAGTTGGACGATCTTTATGTTCGCTCTTTTCAAGCATTGAACTCATTAATAACTCAGTGAATATCCATGGAGATTGGGTTCTAAACTCATCCCCATCACGAACGCATGAGTCGATTGTATTAATAAATATCAGACATTCAGATTCATGTATCATTTTTATTAATGCAGATGAAAGTATCATATTTAAATTGCTTGCAAGTTTATTGCAGTGCTCATAAATATAAGTATTTTCTTGCCCCGGAAACTTATTGTGCTTATTATTTAGTTCACGGAGTGCATCATCCATATACCCCCACACTTCTGAATCAACAAATGAACGAATGCCAAACTTTGAAAATAAAAAGTTTGCCAAGGCTATTGCCTTAGCTTTATCCACATGGCTATGGGAAATGAAAACATGTGCATTTACATCAGGGAACCAGATTCTTTTGAATTCTTCATAATTAATAGAATTATCAATAGAATCATTGCAACCATCTGATTTTGTTATTGATTCTCTAATTTTGCTTATCGGATTTTGAAGTTTTAACTCCTCTGTTAATGTAGTCGAATAAGTACCATCCAATAGAAAAGAATCATCAGGTATTGAAAAGTTTAAGGCATGTAGCATGATTAATATCCATTATTTAAAATAACACGAAAAAGATAAAAACAGCAACAAACATTGGTATATGGAAAAGAAGAATAGATGTAGAAATTAATGAGCTTCTATATGAAAGCATTTCACCCTTTAGTATATCTTTGTATAGCACAGGGTTTATGCTAAAATAGTTAATAGATTCTGAATTTGATTCAGCCAAGTAATTATATATCTTCCTGAAAATCCTCTCCTGTTGTAGATAATAAGCATCCAATAAACAGAACGCTATGGTGCTCACTATTAACGCAAGAAGTAAATAACCTGAATATTGGGATGCATCCTTTTTTAACGCAACAACTGCAACAAATAATGTTAGGTCCCATCCTTTAATATAAAACGAATTATTAGCCATTCTAGCTATGATCGCCTGTAGGAACCCTAACCCAGCAATTTTAGATTCAATAATGTTCACTTTTTGACCTGCCGCATGTACATAGAGAGACATACAGAAAAAGTAGCATAAACACCGTTAAATCAGAATGATGGTTCGCACAATAACGTTATGCTAAAGAGGCCGCTGCGGGAGAGATTTTCGCAGCGGCCTTTTCAACATATGGACATTTCTAAGGAAGGTGCGAATAAGCAGGTCATTTCTTCCCAAGCTGACTCGCTGATTAAAATTTCGCAGATCTGGGCCGATTTTTTTCCCGCAAACACATCGAATCAGCCTATTTAGGCTATTTTTTCCACCATTTCTGGCGTTATTTCCGGTTTTTACTGAGATCTCTCCCACTGACGTATCATTTGGGGCACTGTTGCAAAGTTAGCGATGAGGCAGCCTTTTGTCTTATTCAAAGGCCTTACATTTCAAAAACTCTGCTTACCAGGCGCATTTCGCCCAGGGGATCACCATAATAAAATGCTGAGGCCTGGCCTTTGCGTAGTGCACGCATCACCTCAATACCTTTGATGGTGGCGTAAGCCGTCTTCATGGATTTAAATCCCAGCGTGGCGTCGATTATCCGTTTCAGTTTGCCATGATCGCATTCAATCACGTTGTTCCGGTACTTAATCTGTCGGTGTTCAACGTCAGACGGGCACCGGCCTTCGCGTTTGAGCAGAGCAAGCGCGCGACCATAGGCGGGCGCTTTATCCGTGTTGATGAATCGCGGGATCTGCCACTTCTTCACGTTGTTGAGGATTTTACCCAGAAACCGGTATGCAGCTTTGCTGTTACGACGGGAGGAGAGATAAAAATCGACAGTGCGGCCCCGGCTGTCGACGGCCCGGTACAGATACGCCCAGCGGCCATTGACCTTCACGTAGGTTTCATCCATGTGCCACGGGCAAAGATCGGAAGGGTTACGCCAGTACCAGCGCAGCCGTTTTTCCATTTCAGGCGCATAACGCTGAACCCAGCGGTAAATCGTGGAGTGATCGACATTCACTCCGCGTTCAGCCAGCATCTCCTGCAGCTCACGGTAACTGATGCCGTATTTGCAGTACCAGCGTACGGCCCACAGAATGATGTCACGCTGAAAATACCGGCCTTTGAATGGGGTCATGTGCAGCTCCATCAGTAAAAGGGGATGATAAGTTTATCACCACCGACTATTTGCAACAGTGCCCTGTGGAGCACGATCAGGATGGCAGAGGAGAAGCTGAGTTCTTATTACCGGAAATCGATTATTCCCCGGTATCTGGTAACTGGCGCTCCCTTCCTTCTGGCCTGATGTATAGGCTCAGCGAACTCTCTGTTCTCAGCTACGAAGCTGTCGTGTGTGTAGATAATGTGTTTGTTGAAGATACTCCTTATGGTGGAGCGGGTGAATATAGTTTGCATAAAAACGCAGCTATGTTGGGAGTAAAAGCACTGCGGTTATCACGAGAACTGAGAATGTTATGTGGCCTCCCTCTGCACGGCCTTTCCGATACACTATCGCCAACGAGGTTGGTATTGTTGAAAGCCAGAGGTAAAACACTCCAAAAGGAGTACGAAATGGTAAAGAAGTCTAAAAAGACCGAGCAAGAGATTGAGGATTTCATAAAGGGGACATCATGAGTGGCCCACAATTGCTTTCCCTGCCAGGTTCTTTTTTAACGCCTCCGGCAACATTACCTGTTGCCATTGATTACCCGGCTGCGCTGGCACTACGTCAGATGGCACTTGTGCAGGACGAATTACCAAAATATCTGTTGGCGCCGGAGATCAGCGCCCTGCTCCACTATGTACCGGATCTGCACCGCAAAATGTTGCTGGCCACCCTGTGGAACACGGGCGCACGTATAAACGAAGCGCTGGCGCTGACGCGGGGAGATTTTTCTCTGGCGCCGCCATATCCGTTCGTACAGCTGGCCACGCTCAAACAACGGACTGAAAAAGCGACCAGAACGGCAGGCCGTGTCCCTGCTGGCAGTCAGGTGCATCGCCTGGTTCCCCTGTCCGATACACAATACGTCAGCCAACTGCAGATGATGGTGGCCACGCTGAAAATCCCACTGGAGCGCAGAAACAAACGAACCGGAAGAATGGAGAAGGCGCGCATCTGGGGAATCACCGACCGCACAGTTCGCACCTGGCTGAATGAAGCTGTAGAGGCCGCTGCGGCCGACGGCGTGACGTTCTCTGTTCCGGTTACCCCACATACTTTCCGCCATTCCTACGCGATGCATATGCTGTATGCTGGTATTCCGCTGAAGGTGCTGCAGAGCCTGATGGGGCACAAGTCGATTAGTTCGACAGAGGTGTACACGAAGGTGTTTGCGCTGGATGTGGCTGCACGGCACCGGGTGCAGTTTTCGATGCCTGAGTCCGATGCTGTCACAATGCTGAAAAACAGACACGCATAAGTCACAAATCATAATTATGAATTGTGATTTATTCTATAAAAGAAGAGACCACTGCAATATGTGATCTCTTGTATGCAAGGGTGCTTAAACAGTGTGAATTCACAAGTGTGATTTCATAAGTGTGATTTCATAAGTAATAACTTCTTGATTATTACGTTAGTGTTTTTAAGTATTGCTCAAGGGCTACTCTGACGATGGCACTTACATTTTTTGGATCTTTACCATTGCGTTTATTCCTCAATGCCAGATCTTCTATTGTGACAAGCATGCTTTCACCAAGAGAGATTGTCGTCCGACATTGTTTTTCTGGTTCGAGTTTTTCCGGCGCGCCGTATGGTTTATCCGCAAGGCGCTGAGCCAGAGCCTCTGCTTGTTCTACCGTAACTGCAGCTCTGTTTAATGCTTGCTGGCTGGGTTTCTTCACCATGGGCCAAATACCTCATTCATTAAATGTTCAATTTCTGCTCTGGCTGCTGTATTGTTCGTTTCTACTACACCGGTGCCGTTGCTCATGCAATCGCGATAGACTTTTCTGAAACAAATAACTGAATCCAGGACTTGAATTGTTGGGAATTCTTCAAGATATTCAAGGAATTCTTTTCTCTCATTTCCCCTCAAAACCGGATTGGTTGTTGCCATACTTTGTAAACAATAAACCTTAAGTTCCGGGTTAAGGTTACGCATTGCGTCTATCTGTTGTTCTAGTTCTGTAAGAGTATCCAGATCTGGTTGAGAACACTGTAGTGGCGCAATTATTTGATGTGCGACAACTCCACTCGTTATGAATTCCTTTGAGTTTCTTCCTGCGACATCCACTATTACATCATCGAACTTTTCATTCAGAGCCTGTAGTGTTTGTGTCAGGTTATCAAATTTCTCAACAAGGGTTATTGCTGGTAACAGTCCTGCAGCTTCTCGTTCCGCATGATGTTTTGCGGCTGTTCGTTGTAGATCTCCGTTTAACAGGCAGACTTCCCTTCCTTTATTTGCGAGAGCAATAGCCAGGTTTGATGCAATGGTAGTTTTCCCTGAACCACCTTTGTTCCCACCAACTACAGTAATCATTGCAACCTCATAAATGTGATGTGTGAAGTATGATGATATTTTGACACGGTAACCTGATGTGTCAACATGCATTCATATTTATGAAGTATGAAATATGAAGTATGTCATATGATGTAATAAATATTACTTGTGTTTTGTGATTTCATAACTATGATAGTGCTCAAATTGAGTATTACCTTGCAACCAGAAACAGTGATTTACTCAGATTGAGTATTTAAGGGGCTATAGATGAACGTATACTGCGATGATGGTTCAACAACAATCAAGTTGGCATGGAATGACAATGGGAAAATCTGTAAGTCGTTGTCGCAAAACTCATTTCGTCATGGATGGAAGGTTGACGGGTTAGGGATTCGCCAGACATTTAACTATGAACTGGATGGTAAAAAATACACGTATGATGAAGTTAGCAACCAATCTATTCTTACGACTCATATTGAGTATCAATATACGGATGTTAACCTGTTAGCTGTGCATCACGCTTTACTGAATAGTGGATTAGCGCCTCAGCCTGTATCATTGACTGTGACTTTGCCTATCAGTGAGTTCTACACGAAAGAGTGTCAAAAAAATGAACTCAACATTCAGCGTAAAATTGAGAATTTAATGAGGCCGATTCGTCTTAATAAAGGCGATGTTTTCACCATTGAACACGTTGATGTGATGCCTGAATCATTGCCAGCTGTGTTTTCTCGTCTGGTCATGGATAAAGTTGGTCAGTTCGAAAAATCGCTGGTAGTTGATATTGGCGGCACTACGCTTGATGTTGGTGTTATCGTTGGTCAATTTGACTCTGTAAGTGCCATTCATGGTAATTCTGGCATTGGTGTGTCTTCAGTTACGAAAGCTGCAATGAGTGCATTGCGCATGGCATCCAGTGATACCAGTTTCCTCGTTGCAGATGAATTGATTAAACGTCGTAATGACCCGGACTTTGTTCGGCAGGTTATAAATGACGAAACAAAAACTGATCTGGTCCTTAATACCATTGAGGGGGCTATTGCCAGTCTGGGGGAGCAAGTAGTCAATGAGCTCGGTGATTTTCATCATGTGAATCGTGTTTATGTTGTCGGTGGTGGGGCCCCGTTGATCTATGATTCGATAAAAACGGCATGGCACCATCTTGGGCAAAAAGTAGTGATGATGGAGTCGCCACAGACAGCACTGGTTGAAGCTATCGCGGCTTTCAAAGAGGAGTAATATTGTGGACGATGAACGGAAAAGGAAAAAATTCACACTTTATCTGCATCCGGAAAAAGCTGCAGACTTTCAAGCTTTGGAAGCGATAGAGTCCGTTCCGCGTTCTGAGCGTGGTGAGCTGTTCCGGAATGCATTTATTTCTGGAATGGCGTTACACCAACTTGATCCTCGCCTGCCTGTATTGCTGACTGCCATTTTGAGCGAGGAGTTTTCAGCAGATCAGGTTGTAACCTTACTCAGTCAGACGACAGGATGGAAGCCTTCTCAGGCCGATATCAGAGCTGTGTTGACTGAACTCGGTGCTTTGCAATCTGCTGAAAAAATGCCTCCTTCTGCTACTGATTCGGTGCAGGAGGCAATGAATGATGTGCGCCTTAAAATGCAAAAATTATTCTGATATATCAGAATGAAGCAATGGGGATCTCAGTCCATTGTGTTGTATACGAAGGCGAGAGCATTTCCCGTTTCATTTGCCATTCAGGGGCGGTTCCTCGCCCCGCAAACCACACTTTCCCTTTTCCAGACTGGTTCAGTTCATCGAGTGTTTTCATTAACTTTTCGCTGTTTTTACGGGGCTGGATCTCATCAAATAATCCCGGCTGCGCTATACCCGATGGTGTGAAATCAGCCAGCATGACTCCTGCCTTCATATAGCGGTACCCTTCACGCCAGACATGGTTTAACGCTCTGCATGCTGCGGCAATAATGTCCCGGCTGTCCTGTGTGGGTAATGGAAGCTTTTCCACAGCGGCATTGCTGTAACAGGGTTCTTTTACTGCAAAGGGGGATGTCCGTACAAATGTCGTCACCTGCCGGCAATACTGACGCTCCCCACGTAGTTTCTCTGCGGCCCGCTCTGCATACTGAACAACAGCCTGGTGCATGGCATCTTTGTCTGTGATTCGTTCACCAAAACTGCGACTACAGACAATCTGCTGTTTTGCCGGTGGTGCTTCTTCCAGGGATATGCAGGACTCGCCGTTGAGTTCGCGTACCGTACGCTCAAGAATGACGCTGAAGTTTTTCCGGATGAATGCCGTGTTAGCCTGCGCCAGCTGCAGTGCTGTGTTAATACCCAGCGCATTCAGCTTTTCCGTCAGTCTGCGTCCTACTCCCCAGACCTCACCAACTGGCTGCAGCCCCAGTAGCTTCAAGATCCGATTACGGTTTTCTGCCTCCAGCGCGACCACACCGGAAAACTGTGGCCATTGCTTTGTTGCCCACTGTGCACTTTTAGCCAGCGTTTTTGTAGGCGCAATGCCCACCCCCATGGTGAGTCCTGTCCAGCTCTTTACCTGTTCCCTGAGCTGATGACCAAAAACCTCCGGAGAGATGCAATGATTTATCCCCCGCAAATCAATGAACATTTCATCAATTGAGTAGGGCTCAACTGCGGGAGAAAGCGACTCCAGAACAGCCATGACCCGTTGGCTCATGCTGTGGTACAGCGCATAATTGCTGGAAAATACATGTATTTTCTTCTCCAGGCGCATCTGTCTCACCTGAAACCAGGGCTGCCCCATTCTGATGCCAAGGGCTTTTGCCTCCGGCTGCGCGCGATCACACAGCCATCGTTATTGCTGAGTACGATGACCGGTTCGTTGCGAAGGTCCGGGCGGAAAACTTTTTCACATGAGGCGTAGAAACTGTTGATATCAGCCAGTGCAAACATCAGCGTAACTCCCGCGTCCTGTGTATCACGTGAGTGACAACACCAAAAATACAGATGTTTTCCGGATACAGTGTGCGAAATTCCGGGCTGTCTGAAACCGGCTCCAGTGCCGGGCGTGGGCGCAACAGCAGTCGTTTGACGGTGAACTCACCGTCGATCTCAGCGATAACGATGTCCCCGTGTTGTGGTTTCTCGGCCCTGTCCACTACCAGCAGATCACCATTCTGCACGCCAGCCTGGTTCATCGATTCACCGCTGGCGCGCAGAAAGAAGGTGGCTGCAGGTCTGCTGATGCAATAGCTGTTCAGATCCAGTTCCTGCTCAGCATAATCAGTGGCAGGCGAAGGAAAACCGGCCTGGCAACGATCGGCAAACAACGGTCGCACGTAACTGTCATCGCCTGAAGGGTCAGCCGGACGGTGATAAACGGTACTCATGCTGCAGGCAGCCAGCTGTCGTCCTGCCAGATTTCTTCCAGCAGAGACATGATACGTTCTTTATCCTTGTCGTTGCGGGCTCCTGTGACAGATACAGACGGGGCGCTGCCCTGGTCTATACGCAGCCAGATTTCCGGGGAGTGTGGTTTCAGACGTTGTTCGATTTCATTCTGTAGCGCCTGAAGTGTGCCTGATTTGAGGTTTTTTGTGCTCTGGCGGTCGAAAAGAATTTCAATGCGGATCATGTTCTCATCTCCCTTTTCTATTGCTGTATGTATATACAGTATTCTAATAACTGAATCCACACACAGTCAAATGTCATTATTGTGACTAAAAAACGCTCAATTCTCTGAGGGTGTGGCTGTATGCCTGCTGTGGACTGCTGTGTCCAGCTTATCCACAGCATTTTGCGCACGGTTCTGTGAATAAAATACCTGGTTACCCAGGCCGTGCCGGCACGTTAACCGGGCTGCATCCGATGCAAGTGTGTCGCTGTCGCCGGCCTCCTCACCCGGTCACGTTTCGTCGTTCCTCCTCCACGCGCTGCGGCTTCGGGGCCGCACCTGCATTCGTATGCGGTCGCCCGGTTACAGGTGCGGCACGGCCTGATAGAGGCCGCATGTGAGAGGAGAATTCCCATGCCAAACTGGTGCTCAAATCGTATGCATTTTTCTGGTGAACCGGCACAGATTGCTGAGATTAAACGACTGGCCAGCGGTGCAGTCACACCGCTTTATCGCCGCGCCACAAATGAAGGTATTCAGCTGTTTCTGGCCGGAAGTGCCGGACTTCTGCAGACCACTGAAGATGTGCGGTTTGAACCATGCCCCGGACTGACGGCTGCCGGGCGTGGCGTTGTATCGCCGGAGAATATCGCGTTCACCCGCTGGCTGACATACCTGCAGGACGGTGTACTGCTGGATGAGCAAAACTGCCTGATGCTGCATAAACTCTGGCTGCAGAGCGGTACTGGACAGCGTCGCTGGGAAGGATTACCGGATGATGTCAGGGAAATCATCACTGTGCATTTCACCGCAAAAAGAGGTGACTGGTGTGACATCTGGGGTAACGAGGATGTATCGGTGTGGTGGAACCGTCTGTGTGACAACGTGCTGCCGGAAAAAACCATGCCGTTTGACCTGCTGACGGTTCTGCCGACCCGCCTGGATGTTGAAGTGAATGGCTTTAACGGTGGTGTTCTGAACGGTGTTCCTTCTGCATATCACTGGTATACCGAACGGTATGGCGTGAAGTGGCCTTGTGGGTATGACCTGAATATCAGCAGTCAGGGAGAAAACTTCATTCAGGTGGATTTCGACACGCCGTGGTGTCAGCCGGAAAGCGACGTTGTTGCAGAATTAAGCCGCCGTTTCAGCTGCACGCTGGAGCACTGGTACGCCGAACAAGGCTGCAATTTCTGTGGCTGGCAGTTGTATGAGCGTGGAGAGCTCGTTGATGTGCTGTGGGGGGAACTTGAATGGTCTTCCCCGACAGATGACGATGAGCTGCCGGAAGTCACCGGACCTGCGTGGATAGTCGACAAGGTGGCGCATTATGGCGGATGAAGTATGACGGAGACGGGCGGGCAACCGCCCGTTTCTTTTCCGACAAAGGATGTCGCCGTGCTCCTCTTTTTACTGCGCCGGCTGACGCGGCGCGGCAGGAACGCTGCCTGTGGTCAGTGTCCCGTGTCCGGCCGGGCACGGGACGGGCGCTTTTACCGCTCCTGGCTGGCGTCGGTGACAGTGTACGCCAGCCTGTCGCCCTTTTCTGATGAATGCCCTTCAAGCCGCTTTCGCGGCATATCCTCGCCGTCAGAAAGACGACGGCTGCGGTATTCCACGGTCGGCCTGACCCGTTACCGGACGCGGTGAACAGCCCACAGGCAGCGGAGAACGGGCGCCACAGGGGCGCCCTCCCGGTGCCCTCTGTAAGAGGAGGAGTGCTGTTATGTCCCGTTTTATCCTGGGTGACTGCGTGCGTGTTATGGCCACGATTCCTGATAACGCCATTGATTTCATCTTAACCGACCCACCATATCTCGTTGGTTTTCGTGACCGTTCCGGGCGCACCATTGCCGGTGACGTTAACGATGACTGGCTGCAACCTGCCAGTAATGAGATGTACCGCGTACTAAAAAAAGATGCGCTGATGGTGAGTTTCTATGGCTGGAACCGTATTGACCGCTTTATGGCAGCCTGGAAACGCGCCGGATTCAGCGTTGTAGGGCACCTTGTGTTCACCAAAAGCTACACATCCAAATCTGCGTATGTCGCGTACCGTCACGAATGCGCCTATATCCTGGCAAAAGGCCGTCCGGCGCTGCCTCCGAAGCCATTACCCGACGTGCTGGGCTGGAAATATTCGGGCAACCGCCATCACCCGACGGAAAAGCCCGTTACCAGCCTGCAACCACTGATTGAGAGCTTCACACATCCGAACGCGATTGTGCTGGACCCGTTTGCAGGCAGCGGCTCAACCTGCGTGGCCGCCCTCCAGTCCGGACGCCGGTATATCGGTATCGAGCTGCTTGAACAGTATCACCGTGCCGGACAGCAACGACTGGCCGCCGTGCAACGGGCCATGCAGCAGGGGGCCGCGAATGATAACTGGTTTGAACCGGAGGCTGCGTAAATGAACTATGCCGGACACGAAAAACTTCGCGCCGACGTGGCGGAGGTGGCCAACACCATGTGTGACCTTCGGGCTAGGCTGAACGATATGGAGCATCGCTGTCGCTTTGATTCCGATGTGCTTGTTGAACGCCTGACACGCCAGACGCTGTATCGCGCCAATCGCCTGTTTATGGAGGCGTATACCGAAATTCTGGAACTGGATTCCTGCTTCAAAGATTGAGAAGGAGACGAGAATGTACGGAACATGCGAAACGCTATGCCGGGAGCTGGCAGCAAAGTATCCGGGAGACGCGCCGCTGATGCTGGTTATCTGGTCCCCGGAAGAGATTCAGGCACTGGCTGACGGTATGGAAATTTCTCTGACCGATCATGAAATCAGGACCGTCCTGGCGCGCATGGAGGACATCCCGGAAGACCAGCGGACTGAATCCGGTATTTCTTCCGCCGCGGTGATGGAGATTATCAGCAACGTGAGCGAAAACCGCCAGGTGACCGTCCCTGCTGAACTGCTGGCGTCCCTGATTCAGACCGCTGAACAGGCACTGTGGAAACGTGAGTGGGCCGCCCGTGATAACGGCCTCGCCGTCCCGGAATGCGTTACCCGCCGTCAGGCGGTGGTTAATCAGGCCCGCACCCTGCTGAAAAACAACACACACGAAAACAACTGATGTTATCGCCGCCTGCCCTGCGGGCGGCGATACAGGGAGAACGCTTAATCATGAACGAAAACAGCACGCTGAACGCACTGATTTGTCGTCACGCCCGTAACCTGCTGCTGGCGCAGGACTGGCCGGAAGAGACGGATGTTGACCAGCGAAATCCGAACTATCCGGGCTGGATCAGCATTTACGTGCGGCTGGATGCGCCCCGGCTGGCGACGTTACTTATCAACCGTCACGGCGGCGTACTGCCGCCGCTCCTGGCCTCCGCCATTCAGAGACTGACCGGAACCGGGGCGGAACTGGTACTGTCCGGCAGTCAGTGGCAGTCGCTGCCGGTACTTCCGGCAGACGGAACGCAGGTGTCTTTCCCGTATGCCGGAGAATGGCTGACCGAAGACGAAATCAAGGCTGTTCTTGATGCGGTGCACGATGCGGTACGAAGCATCTGTTACCAGGTGGCAGAAGATGCGCGGCGTATCCGTGCGGCGCTGACCACCACCGGTCAGACGTTGCTGACCCGCCAGACGCGCCGCTTTCGCCTGGTCGTGAAGGAAAGCGATCACCCCTGCTGGCTCGATGAAGATGACGAAAACCTGCCCGTGGTGCTCGATGCCATCGTGAACCGGGGAGCACGTTTTTCGTCGGTGGAAATGTATCTGGTCAGTGAGTGTATTGAGCATATCCTGTCCAGTGGGCTGGCCTGCGATGTGCTGCGTATACCGGATGAACCGCCCCGCCGCTGGTTTGACCGTGGTGTTCTGCGGGAGGTGGTCCGGGAAGCCCGGACCGAAATCCGCAGCATGGCGGATGCCCTGGCAAAAATCCGGAAATGATGACACTGGCGGGGTAAATCCCCGCCTTTTTCCTGCCGGTCCCCGGACAGAGCACAAAGGAAGTCGCCGCCGGCTCCGCTTTACCCGGCCATGCAGGGCATGGCCTTGTGGTTTTTCAGTTATGTGGCCTCAGCGTCGTGTGCGGGCTGTGCCGTGCCTCCATCTTAGCCGGGCTGGCGTTGATGCAAGGGTACGCTTCGCCGCTGCGGTCACCCGGTCCCTCCTTCCCGTCTGCCGTGATTTTCCGGTCGTTCACCCGCTCAGATTTCGCGGTCTCACCCTGCAACTCCCGTCAGCCGTGTGCGTCAGGCTGCGGCTTCCCTTGCGCCCCTGCATCCCCGCCTGTTCGCCCGGCTTTTATGGAGGCACGGCACCGCCCGGTGTCGCGGAATATGTGAACAACGGAGGAAAACATCATGCAATATGCGAAACCTGTCACTCTGAATGTTGAAGAGTGCGACCGTCTCTCCTTTCTGCCGTATCTGTTTGGCAACGATTTTCTGTATGCCGAGGCGTATGTGTACGCGCTGGCGCAAAAAATGATGCCGGAATATCAGGGAGGCTTCTGGCACTTCATCCGCCTGCCGGACGGTGGCGGTTACATGATGCCGGATGGCGACCGTTTCCACATGGTGAACGGTGCAAACTGGTTTGACCGTACCGTGAGTGCTGATGCCGCAGGCATCATCCTGACCTCCCTTGTGATTAACCGCCAGTTGTGGCTGTACCACGACAGCGGGGATGCAGGACTGACCCAGCTTTACCGGATGCGCGATGCGCAGTTGTGGCGTCACATCGAATTTCACCCCGAATGCAACGCGATTTACGCGGCTCTGGACTGATTAACGGACGGGGCGGCAATGCCGCCCCTGTAAAGGAGACGAGAACATGTACTGTACTGTTAAAGAAATTATCCGCGAAGTGCTGGATACAGACGTGCCGGACAGTGAATGCGTTTTTGCCGTAGTGCTGACCCGTGGGGATGTGCGTCACATAGCCCAGGACTGGAGTCTGACAGACGATGAGCTGGAAACCGTCATGCAGCGGCTGGACGATGCCTTTGAATATGGTGCGGATGTCAGCGTTGTTCACGGCGTTGTTCACGGCGTTGTTCATGAACTGATGGAAGAAAAGCGCGCCAGCCGTCAGGTGACAGTCCCGGCGGTGATGCTGGAAAAAGTGATGGCGCTGGCAGGCAGTGAAATGAAGCGCCTGTATGCCGTCGGGAGTGAGAACGGGGGCGACGGTGACGCATTCGTCAGGGAGGAACGCGAAGCAATGGACGTTGTGTTACAGGCGCTGGACGGGGAGACGATGTCATGAATATCAGCACAGAAACCCGCGAAATTCTGCGTAATTACAGGGCCGTGATTAATGCGCGGCGTCGTGAAATGGGGCAGAAACCGCTCACCACCGCGCAGATTGTTGATGAAATCTGCGATTTTGTGGCGAATCAGCAGGCGGTTTTCCTGGGCGGTCACTACATCTTACAGGGTAGCAGAAACAGGTGATACAGGGGCAGGCGGTGGAGGCCGCCTGTCAGTCCGCGCGAAAACCCCTGGCAGGCTGACGCCTGCCGGAAGGGAAGCGGGCCACGCTGGCGCGTCGCCCGTTACCCTTCCCGTCTGTGATGTGTCTGACTCAGGAGTGTTTCTTTCTTATGTTATGGAACTGTTCCTGATGTTGTTGTTCCTTTATCTGCTGCTCTGATTCTGACTACTGCAGTGTTGTTCTGTCTGCCGGGCGCACCTTCGGCTCCCGGCTGCCTGGCGGCATCCGGTCGTCAGGCCCGACTCCGACAGGCAGCTGCTGGCGCACCCGCCAGTCTCCGCCGAACCCGCTGGCGCGGTTTCGGGCTGTCGCTACGGTCCGATGCGTGAAAACCCCGGGCTTGCAGCGACCGTTCCGGTCGCGCCACCCTTGTCGCGCCGTGGCCTGCGCTCCCGGCATCCCGGCAAAAGGCCGCCGGGATGTAAGGGGCAACGCCGTTTCGCGCACGCGCTCTCCGTCGTTGCGGCGGGTCCCTGCTCATTGCCTGCCGGTGCCACACACCCGTATGAGTCCCTGTCGCCGGGGGCTGATACAGCCACAACCTGCCGCACTGACTGTCCAGGGTAAATGAACAGCCTACAAAATTTTTTACCCAAAACCCGGTAAAAAATTTTGCGTTCTGCCCAGGACAGGTGCGTCAGGCCGTGGCAGTGATGCCCCTTGCGGCGAAGGTTCTCAAACGGGTGAAGTTCATACCACAGGGAATACAGCAGCAGGTTCCCGCGAAACGTCAAAACCGCGGCTCCCGAAACTCAACGGGTGATGTTCTTTAAAAATCAGGATTTATTTCAGGCTCCGGCAATACGCATTTATGTGTTCTGTCAGTCATCCGGCTGGCAGGTAATGAGAACGCAGGAACAGAAGGAGGAAAACACCGGAGAACGTCAGACGCAGATATGAAAAAAGCAGGTCAGGGACCTGCTTAATCCACACCGCAGAGACTGCACGAACAGTCTTTACGGTTTCATTAACTAACGTCATAAGAGGCTAAATTATGACAGTAAGTATTGTTTCACCTTCCGCAGCGGCTGTAAAGCCCCGCCGTCATCCCCGTTTCAGACGCGAAGACATCCCCGCGCCGGAAATTGACCCCGTGCTGAAAGCCTTCGGGCGACACATTGCCCGGAGTTTTCACCGGGGGCGTGGTGTACACATCCCCGCCATGAAAAACACGGCCTTCGGGCAGGTGCTCCGCACACTCGAACTGAAACGCGCTTTTAACTGATGAGGTGAGCCGCCCCGCGAGGTGCGGCAACAGACGGAAGGAGAACATTTTATGACATTAGCAGCAATCACCATGACCGCCCCGGAAGCCGCCAGCCCTGTGCAGATGTACCGCGCGACCTACTCACCGGATGACAACAAACTGCGCCTGTATGCCGTGTCACGTCTTGACCCGGAGACGTATAAAAAAGTGCATGATGCCGGTTTCCGCTGGGCACCAAAACAGGCGCTGTTTGTCGCGCCAGCCTGGACACCGGGCCGGGAAGACGTGCTCCTCTCACTTGCCGGAGAGATTGAGGATGAAGACAGCACGCTCGCTGAACGTCAGGAAGCACGGGCGGAGCGGTTTACCGGATACAGCGGAAAGCGGGCCAGTGAATCCGCACAGGCACTTGATGAAGTGGAAAGACTGGCCGCGATGATCCCGCCCGGTCAGCCCATTCTTGTGGGGCATCACAGCGAACGCCGCGCCCGTCGTGATGCGCAGCGTATTGAAAACGGCATGAAACGAGCCGTGATGCTCTTTGAACGTGCGGAATACTGGGAAGAGCGGGCGCGGTCGGCACTGCTTCACGCGAAGTATAAAGAACGTCCGGACGTTCGCTGGCGTCGTATCAAAAAAATCGAAGCTGATTTGCGCAAGGCTGAAAAGACCATCGCGCAGTCGCAGAAATATCTGACGATGTGGCGGGCTGAATCGCTGGATCTGAATATGGCAAAACTCATCAGCAGTCATGACCATATCAGCGCCTGTTTCCCGCTGGATACGTATCCGCGCCCGGCAGAAAAAAGCCAGTATGAAGGAAGTCGATCGTTATGGTCGGCCCTGGATGATGACATCATCACCACGGAGCAGGCCCGCGAAATTGCGATCCGCTGTCATGAACGGCAGATTCAGCATCAACAACGCTGGGTTAACCACTATCAGAACCGCCTGATCTATGAGCGTGCCATGCTGGACGAAAGCGGCGGCGTGGTTACCCGGACACAGGATTTTGAGCCGGGCGGACAGGTTTTCAGCCGGGGCGAGTGGCTGACCATCATCCGTGTGAACAAAAGCAACGGGGCGGTGAGTTCAGTCACAACGCCAAATTACAGTTTTCTCGGGTACAGCGGCACGATGAAAGTGACGCCCGATCGCATCACGGACTACAAAGCACCATCGGCAGAAGAGGCTGCCGTCGCTAGTCAGGCCGCGAAGCGTCCGCCGGTAGTCAACTATCCGGGGGAAGGTTTCCGGGAAATGACAAAGGCACAGTGGGCCGCCCTGCCCCGGGACTGTAAGGCCGTGCGCAGTGTGGCAGAAGCAGAAGACCACGGGGCATACCGGTACCGCCGCACAATGGACAATAATTTCCGCCTGGTGAATGTGTATATCTCCGACATGAAAATCACGGAAATCCCACAGAAATAAGGTATATCCCCCCGGGAAAATCCCCGGGGGATGACGGAGATAATGATATGCACAGTCAGTTAAGAGAACGTATCCGGCTGATGCGCGCAAGGCTGGATAACGCCGCGCCGGTTGCTGAAATCCGGGCTGAATCTCAGCTTTTTGTGACTCCTGCCCCGGTCTGTGATCGCCTGGTGATGCTGGCGGAGATCAGCAACCGTGATCACATTCTGGAACCCTCTGCCGGCACCGGGGCCATACTGCGGGCGATTCGGGATACCGCGCCGGGGGCCATGTGTGATGCGGTGGAAATCAACAGCGGGCTGGTCCGGTATCTGCGGGAAAATTTTAACGGTGTCAGGGTTCAGTGTGGCGACTTCATGGAATGGCAGCCGGTGCAGTATTACAGCCGGGTTATCATGAATCCGCCGTTCAGCCACGGGCAGGATATCCGGCATATCCTGCGGGCCTTTTCCCTGTTGCGTCCGGGTGGCGTGCTGGTCGCCGTCTGTCTCAACGGACCACGCCAGCAGGAGAAGCTGTTACCGTTTTCTGACGTCCGCGAGGAGCTGCCGCGCGGCACGTTTGCTTATACCGATGTCCCGACGATGATTATTCGTCTGCGTGCCTGATGACACAGGGCCGGCGGGAGGATAAATGCCTGTCTGCCCGCGCCGGGAAAAAACGCGCGCCGGTGGTGCTGAAAGGGGCCGCGCTCACGCGCCGCCCCTTTCATTACGCGGACGTTCTGATGGGGGCTTCTGTTTCTTCATGCCTGTCATTTGTCTGTTACTGATGTTGTTGTTCCTGCTACTGCTACTGCTACTGCTACTGCTACTGCTACTGCTACTGCTACTGTTCTTCTTTTTCCTGCTGCTCTGATTCTGACTACTGCAGTGTTGTCCTGTCTGCCGGGCGCACCTTCGGCTCCCGGCTGCCTGGCGGCATCCGGTCGTCAGGCCCGACTCCGACAGGCAGCTGCTGGCGCACCTGCCAGTCTCCGCCGAACCCGCTGGCGCGGTTTCGGGCTGTCGCTACGGTCCGATGCGTGAAAACCCCTGGCTTGCAGCGACCGTTCCGGTCGCGCCGCCTCTGTCGCGCCGTGGCCTGCGCTCCTGGCATCCCGGCAAAAGACCGCCGGGATGTAAGGGGCAACGCCGTTTCGCAAACCGCGCTTCACGTCGTTGCGGCGGGTCCCTGCCCGTTGTTCTGTCCGGTGCCATTCACCTGTTTAAGCCCCTGTCGCCGGGGGCAAAGACAGCCACAACCGTCTCCGCCAGTCCAGGGGTGAAATGTACATCCCGCAAAACTTTTTGCCCAAAAGCAGGCAAAAACTTTTGCGGTCTGCCCCCGGACAGTCGTTTCCGTCCGTGGCAGTGATGCCCCTTGCGGCGAAGGTTCTCAAAAAGGTGATGGTGAATACCGGAGGGAACAAAAGGCAGGTCCCCGCAAAACGTCAAAACCGCGGCTCCCGAAACTCAAAAGATGATGGGGGCTGAAAACATCAACAGAAGGAGGCACATCATGGCAGTTCGTGGCATTAACAAGGTCATTCTCGTAGGACGCCTGGGAAAAGATCCGGAAGTCCGTTACATCCCCAACGGGGGCGCAGTGGCAAACCTGCAGGTCGCCACGTCGGAAACCTGGCGTGACAAACAGACAGGGGAGATGCGGGAGCAGACAGAATGGCATCGCGTGGTGCTGTTCGGCAAGCTCGCGGAAGTGGCTGGCGAATATCTGCGCAAGGGCGCGCAGGTCTACATCGAAGGTCAGCTTCGCACCCGTAGCTGGGAAGATAACGGTATCACCCGTTACGTCACCGAAATTCTTGTTAAGACCACAGGCACCATGCAGATGCTGGGACGTGCCGCAGGTGCTCAGACTCAGCCGGAAGAGGGGCAACAGTTCAGCGGTCAGCCTCAGCCGGAACCACAGTCGGAGGCCGGTACGAAAAAAGGTGGCGCAAAAACGAAAGGCCGTGGACGTAAGGCCGCGCAGCCCGAGCCTCAGCCGCAACCGCCGGAGGGGGAGGATTACGGGTTTTCAGACGATATCCCGTTCTGATCGGGCTGACTGTGATAACCGCCCCGCCCCGTTCTGTGCGGGGCATCACCGGAGAGATGAGAATGAGCGAATATTTCAGAATACTTCAGGGGCTGCCTGACGGTCCTTTTAACCGCAAACATGCCGAAGCTGTTGCCGCACAGTACCGGAACGTCTTTATCGAGGATGACCACGGCGAACAGTTTCGCCTGGTTGTCCGTAATAACGGTGCAATGGTCTGGCGTACCTGGAATTTTGAGGACGGTGCCGGGTACTGGATGAACCATGTCATCAGGGATTTCGGGATTCTTAAGTAAGAGAGGTGCCGGACGGGGACACGTCCGGCAGACAATCATTATTACCGTTTTGGGAGGTACTAACTATGTCAGTTACAGAGTCTAAGGCAAAAACGGAGCGTAAATCCAGCCGTAAACCTGCAAAAACGCAGGAAACAGTCCTGTCTGCCCTGCTGGCGCAGACGGAGGAAGTGAGCGTGCCGCTGGCCTCACTGATTAAATCACCGCTGAATGTGCGCACGGTGCCGTATTCTGTGGAGTCCGTCAGCGAACTGGCTGAGTCCATTAAGGGCGTTGGCCTGTTGCAGAATCTGGTCGTGCATACCCTGCCTGGTGACCGTTACGGTGTCGCCGCAGGTGGTCGCCGACTGGCTGCACTCAACATGCTGGCAGAGCGTGGCATCCTTACGGCTGACTGGCCTGTACGCGTGAAGGTTATTCCGCAGGAACTGGCGACTGCCGCATCAATGACTGAAAACGGTCATCGTCGGGATATGCACCCTGCCGAACAGATTGCCGGATTCCGCGCAATGGCGCAGGAAGGCAAAACACCTGCGCAGACTGGCGACCTGCTGGGCTATTCACCCCGCCACGTCCAGCGAATGCTGAAACTGGCAGACCTTGCACCCGTCATCCTTGATGCGCTGGCAGAAGACCGCATCACCACCGAACACTGTCAGGCGCTGGCGCTGGAGAACGACACCGCGCGTCAGGTGCAGGTGTTTGAAGCCGCCTGCCAGTCAGGATGGGGCGGTAAACCGGATGTGCGGGTTATCCGCAACCTGATTACCGAAAGTGAAGTGGCGGTGGCTGGGAACAGTAAATTCCGCTTCGTGGGGGCTGATGCCTTCTCGCCAGACGAACTGCGCACCGATTTGTTCAGCGACGACGAGGGTGGCTATGTGGACTGCGTGGCGCTCGATGCCGCCCTGCTGGAAAAACTCCAGGCTGTCGCAGAGTTCCTTCGGGAAGCCGAAGGCTGGGGATGGTGTGCCGGACGCATGGAGCCTGTAGGTGAGTGCCGTGAGGATGCCGGAACATACCGCTGTCTGCCGGAGCCGGAAGCGGTGCTGACGGAGGCGGAAGAAGAACGTCTGAACGAACTGATGGCTCGTTACGACGCGCTGGAAAACCAGTGTGAGGAATCTGACCTGCTGGAAGCAGAAATGAAGCTGATGCGCTGCATGGCGAAGGTCAGAGCGTGGACGCCGGAGATGCGTGCCGGAGGTGGAGTGGTGGTGTCCTGGCGTTATGGCAACGTGTGTGTCCAGCGAGGTGTGCAGTTGCGCAGTGAGGATGACGTGGCTGACGACGCTGACCGCACGGAACAGGTGCAGGAGAAAGCGTCAGTGGGGGGAATCAGTCTGCCACTGCTGACGAAAATGTCTTCCGAACGCACGCTGGCAGTCCAGGCGGCGCTTATGCAGCAACCGGACAAATCTCTGGCACTGCTGGCATGGACGCTCTGCCTGAATGTGTTTGGCAGCGGAGCGTACAGTAAACCGGCACAAATCAGCCTGGAATGTAAACATTATTCGCTGACCAGCGATGCGCCGTCAGGGAAGGAAGGTGTCGCATTCATGGCGCTGATGGCAGAAAAAGCCCGTCTTGCTGCCCTGTTACCGGAGGGATGGTCACGAGACATGACGACATTCCTGTCACTTAGTCAGGAGGTGCTGTTGTCCCTGCTCAGTTTCTGCACCGCATGCAGCCTTAACGGTGTCCAGACCCGTGAGTGTGGTCACACGTCACGCAGTCCGCTTGACTCGCTGGAAACCGCTATCGGATTCCACATGCGCGACTGGTGGCAGCCGACAAAAGCAAACTTCTTCGGACACCTGAAAAAGCCGCAGATTATCGCAGCCCTGAATGAGGCAGGACTGTCCGGTGCTGCACGGGATGCAGAGAAGATGAAGAAAGGTGATGCGGCTGAACATGCAGAGCACCATATGAAAGACAACCGCTGGGTGCCTGGCTGGATGTGTGCACCACATCCACAGACGGATACCACTGAACGCACCGATAATCTGGCTGATGCCGCCTGATAAACAACCACACCGCCCCGCCGGAGACGGGGCGGCAGCAAGGGAGATACCGTGATGAAAACTGAACTGACCCTGAATGTATTACAGACCATGAGCGCACAGGAATATGAAGATATCCGGGCAGCCGGAAGTGATGAACGTCGTGAGCTGACACACGCCGTGATGCGGGAACTGGATGCGCCGGACAACTGGACGATGAACGGCGAGTACGGCAGCGAGTTTGGCGGATTTTTCCCCGTCCAGGTCCGTTTCACGCCTGCCCACGAACGTTTCCACCTGGCGTTATGTTCACCGGGCGATGTCTCTCAGGTCTGGGTGCTGGTTCTGGTGAATGCCGGTGGTGAGCCGTTTGCGGTGGTTCAGGTACAGCGGCGGTTTGCACCGGAAGCCGTCAGCCATTCACTGGCACTGGCGGCGTCACTGGACGCGCAGGGGTACAGCGTCAGTGACATCATCCATATCCTGATGGCGGAAGGAGGTCAGGCATGAGCGCACGTTCACAGGCACTGGTTCCTCTCAGCACAGAGCAACAGGCCGCATGGCGGGCAGTGCCGGAGACCGAAAAACGCCGCCATCAGGGTAACACGCTGGCTGAATATCCGTATGCGGGGGCGTTTTTCCGCTATCTGAACGGAAGCCGCAGGATATCGCTGTCTGACCTGCGATTTTTCATGCCGTCCCTGACCGCAGAAGAACTGCACGGCAACCGTCTTCAGTGGCTGTATGCCATCGATGTGCTGATTGAAACACAGGGCGAGGTCTGCCTCCTTCCCCTTCCCGGTGATGCAGCAGAGCGCTTGTTCCCGTCGGTGCGGTTTCGTGTCAGGGAACGCAGTCGCCATAAATCCGCGCTGGTCATGCAGAAGTACAGTCGCCAGCAGGCGAGGGAGGCAGAGCAGAAAGCCCGTGCGTACCAGGCGCTGGTCGCTCAGGCTGAAATCGAACTGGCATTCCATTCGCCGGAAACAGTCGGAAGCTGGCATGCACGCTGGAGTGACCGGGTGGCAGAGCATGACCTGGAAACCCTGTTCTGGCAGTGGGGCGAGCGTTTTCCGTCACTGGCCGGAATGGAACGCTGGCAGTGGCAGGATATGCCATTCTGGCAGGTCATCGCAGAGGCTGGTATGGCGGCAAGGGTGGTCGGTCATGCTGTTCGTGAGATGGAGCGGTGGATGGTGCCGAACAAACTCCGGGAGGCAGCGTGATGCGGCAACAATCACACGGATTTCCCGTGAACGGTCTGAATGAGCGGATTATTTTCAGGGAAAGTGAGTGTGGTCAGCGTGCAGGTATATGGGCTATGATGTGCCCGGCGCTTGAGGCTTTCTGCCTCATGACGTGAAGGTGGTTTGTTGCCGTGTTGTGTGGCAGAAAGAAGATAGCCCCGTAGTAAGTTAATTTTCATTAACCACCACGAGGCATCCCTATGTCTAGTCCACATCAGGATAGCCTCTTACCGCGCTTTGCGCAAGGAGAAGAAGGCCATGAAACTACCACGAAGTTCCCTTGTCTGGTGTGTGTTGATCGTGTGTCTCACACTGTTGATATTCACTTATCTGACACGAAAATCGCTGTGCGAGATTCGTTACAGAGACGGACACAGGGAGGTGGCGGCTTTCATGGCTTACGAATCCGGTAAGTAGCAACCTGGAGGCGGGCGCAGGCCCGCCTTTTCAGGACTGATGCTGGTCTGACTACTGAAGCGCCTTTATAAAGGGGCTGCTGGTTCGCCGGTAGCCCCTTTCTCCTTGCTGATGTTGTACGGGCATGAACAACCTGACTTCAGGAAGGTCGTTTCCCTTCAGGAACGGGGATGAACGCGCGCCTGCGGCGCCCGTTCTTTTCCCCCGCCTTCTCTGGTTATGGCCTGTCAGAAATCACATCACCTTCCCTGTGATTATTCTCTTTTTCTTCCTGCTCTGATTCTGACTACTGCAGTGTTGTCCTGTCTGCCGGGCGCACCTTCGGCTCCCGGCTGCCTGGCGGCATCCGGTCGTCAGGCCCGACTCCGACAGGCAGCTGCTGGCGCACCTGCCAGTCTCCGCCGAACCCGCTGGCGCGGTTTCGGGCTGTCGCTACGGTCCGATGCGTGAAAACCCCTGGCTTGCAGCGACCGTTCCGGTCGCGCCGCCTCTGTCGCGCCGTGGCCTGCGCTCCTGGCATCCCGGCAAAAGACCGCCGGGATGTAAGGGGCAACGCCGTTTCGCAAACCGCGCTTCACGTCGTTGCGGCGGGTCCCTGCCCGTTGTTCTGTCCGGTGCCATTCACCTGTTTAAGCCCCTGTCGCCGGGGGCAAAGACAGCCACAACCGTCTCCGCCAGTCCAGGGGTGAAATGCACATCCCGCAAAACTTTTTGCCCAGAAGCAGGCAAAAACTTTTGCGGTCTGCCCCCGGACAGTCGTTTCCGGCCGTGGCAGTGATGCCCCATGCGGCGAAGGTTCTCAAACAGGTGATGGTGAATACCGGAGGGAACAAAAGGCAGGTCCCCGCAAAACGTCAAAACCGCGGCTCCCGAAACTCAACAGATGATGGGGGCTGAAAACCAGAGAGAGGAGAAAGCAGGATGAGTACCCGAAATATCCACGTTAACACCGCGTCGTACACGCTTCTTGTTGCCGGGAAGAAAAAAAACACCGGGGAAGAGTGGGACGTCCTGGAATTCAGCAGCCTGACTGAGCTGAAAAAATATCGCAAAAGCCACCCGGAAAAGATGGCCTTCAGTTATAGCTACGCGCTCAGTCAGGGTGTGGATAAGCAGTTCCGCCATATCAACATTGCGGAAGCCGATCACTTCAAACAGTTCCTGCGTCAGATTAAGCGTGCCGGCCTCGATATCCGGGCGATCTGCTGACCGGATGTGATGAATATCCCTCCTGATTGTTGCAATCTTGTTAATGGAGATCGGGGGGGATGATATTAAGCGGAAAAATTTTTTATTAAATTTATTCTTTCATAAAGGAGTAGCTGTTATGCGATTAGCTTCCCGTTTTGGTCGGTATAATTCCATCCGCCGTGAACGTCCTTTAACGGATGATGAATTAATGCAGTTCGTGCCTTCGGTATTTTCCGGTGATAAACATGAGTCCCGGAGTGAACGTTATACGTATATTCCAACAATCAATATCATCAATAAGTTACGTGATGAAGGTTTCCAGCCATTCTTTGCCTGTCAGAGTCGGGTTCGTGATTTGGGACGTCGCGAATACAGTAAACATATGTTACGTCTTCGCAGGGAAGGGCATATTAACGGACAGGAGGTTCCTGAAATTATCCTGCTTAATTCACATGATGGTTCATCCAGTTATCAGATGATCCCCGGAATTTTTCGTTTTGTCTGCACAAATGGCCTGGTGTGCGGAAATAATTTTGGCGAAATCCGCGTTCCACATAAAGGTGATATTGTCGGGCAGGTTATCGAGGGAGCGTATGAAGTGCTCGGTGTCTTTGAAAAGTCACTGATAATATGGAGGCGATGAAAGAAATTCATCTTAACAGTGACGAGCAACATTTATTTGGCAGAGCTGCACTGATGGTCAGGTATGAAGATGAAAATAAAACGCCAGTGACACCTGAACAGATAATTACTCCCCGTCGTCGGGAAGACAAACAGAACGATCTCTGGACAACCTGGCAGCGGGTTCAGGAGAATATGATAAAAGGTGGATTATCGGGGCGAAGTGCCTCCGGGAAAAATACCAGGACAAGAGCCATTACAGGTATTGATGGTGATATAAGAATCAACAAGGCGTTATGGGTGATTGCCGAACAGTTCAGAAAGTGGAAGTCATGATAATATAAGTAAAGCCCCGAAAAAATTTTCGGGGCTTTACTTATATTATCATTTTTCGGCATTGCTGTGTCGTCTGATATACCTCAATTTCATCAACCGGCTTTCCGGTTGTCTGTAAATATTGTGCCCGCGAAAAATGGTCTGGCAGGAGGCTGCGCAGTTACCGGGTATATATAAGATGGGTTCCCGCTTCGCGGGGCTTCGGCCAGTCAGTATTGTCACTCATATGATATTTTTGTGTGTGGCCTTCCATGCCGCTTTTGCGGCATAACCGGTATCTGACAATGTCTGTAAGATTAATTGTTCTGCACGCTGTTAATTTCCGGAAGTGATTTCTTCGTGGCCGGAAGCCGGATACCTTTACTGCTTTTTATCCCAGTATAAATCCGGTAAACATCTGATGCGTAGGCAAGACGTCTCTGGTTCTGGCGTTCGGTTTTCCTGAATCCGGCATTGTATGCACCAACGGCCTCCCAGGTGACGCCCCATTTTTTAAATGCTATTGCCAGATAATAAGCACCGGTATAAATGTTCATGCAGGGATCTGTTGTCAGATGTTCTGGCTTAATTCCGTAGCGGGCCAGTTCGTTAAAATGCTGGGAATCTACCTGCATCAGTCCACTGCCATATCCCGTTACCGGATTAATACCGATGGCATTAACCCGGTAACGGGATTCTTTCCATGATATTGCTCTCAGTAAATCAGGATCTATTTTGTAATCCCGGCCTGCAAGATCAAAGCAATCAGTGGCATGGCAGATCTCATTTATAAACATCAGGCAGATGGCTAACATCCATTTTTTCATTTTTCCACCTCTGGTGACTTTATCCGTAAATAATTTAACCCACTCCACAAAAAGGCTCAACAGGTTGGTGGTTCTCACCACCAAAAGCACCACACCCCACGCAAAAACAAGTTTTTGCTGATTTTTCTTTATAAATAGAGTGTTATGAAAAATTAGTTTCTCTTACTCTCTTTATGATATTTAAAAAAGCGGTGTCGGTGCGGCTACAACAACGCGCCGACACCGCTTTGTAGGGGTGGTACTGACTATTTTTATAAAAAACATTATTTTATATTAGGGGTGCTGCTAGCGGCGCGGTGTGTTTTTTTATAGGATACCGCTAGGGGCGCTGCTAGCGGTGCGTCCCTGTTTGCATTATGAATTCTAGTGTTTCGAAATTAACTTTATTTTATGTTCAAAAAAGGTAATCTCTAATGGCTAAGGTGAACCTGTATATCAGCAATGATGCCTATGAAAAAATAAATGCGATTATTGAGAAGCGTCGACAGGAAGGGGCAAGGGAAAAAGATGTCAGTTTTTCAGCAACAGCTTCAATGCTTCTTGAACTGGGGCTTCGTGTACATGAGGCTCAGATGGAGCGTAAAGAGTCTGCATTTAATCAGACTGAGTTTAATAAATTGCTTCTTGAATGCGTTGTAAAAACACAATCATCAGTAGCGAAAATTTTGGGTATTGAGTCTCTCAGTCCTCATGTCTTCGGAAATCCAAAGTTTGAATATGCCAATATGGTTGAAGATATCAGGGAGAAGGTATCATCTGAGATGGAACGATTTTTTCCAAAAAATGATGATGAATAAAAGAAATTTGACTTCGTTCAAATATAAATATCAGAGTTTTTATGATTTTAAAAGGTGACAGTACGAAAGATAATTAGTATATTAATTACGTGGTTAATGCCACGTTAAAATTTGAAATTGAAAATCGCCGATGCAGGGAGACGTGAACTCCCTGCATCGACTGTCCATAGAATCCTTTGTGAGGAGGTTCCTATGTATCCGATGGATCGTATTCAACAAAAACATGCTCGTCAAATAGATCTGCTGGAAAATCTGACGGCAGTTATTCAGGATTATCCAAATCCAGCCTGTATCAGGGACGAAACTGGAAAATTTATTTTTTGCAATACGCTGTTTCATGAGTCATTTCTTACACAAGATCAAAGTGCTGAAAAATGGCTTCTGTCGCAGAGAGATTTTTGTGAATTGATCTCTGTCACAGAGATGGAAGCATATAGGAATGAGCATACGCATCTTAATCTTGTAGAGGATGTTTTTATTCAGAACAGATTCTGGACAATATCTGTCCAGTCATTTCTTAATGGACACAGAAATATTATTCTGTGGCAATTTTATGATGCTGCTCATGTTCGTCATAAAGACAGTTATAATCAAAAAACGATTGTCAGTGATGATATCAGAAATATAATCAGAAGAATGAGTGATGATTCTTCTGTATCATCATATGTAAATGATGTCTTTTACTTATATAGCACCGGAATCAGTCATAATGCTATAGCAAGAATATTAAACATATCCATCTCCACATCAAAGAAACACGCGTCTCTGATATGCGACTACTTCTCTGTTCCTAATAAAGATGAGTTAATCATCTTACTCTACAATAAAAAGTTTATTCATTATTTGTACGAGAAGGCTATGTGTATCATAAATACGCGTTAATAAAGTGTTAATAAAATATAGACTTTCCGTCTATTTACCTTTTATGATTATTCTGCAAACATAAGTAGTAACCAGAAGATAAACAGCGGGAGGTGTTATTGAAAAGATTTGGTACACGTTCTGCAACAGGTAAGATGGTAAAACTAAAATTACCTGTAGATGTGGAAAGTCTATTAATTGAGGCAAGTAACAGAAGCGGAAGAAGTCGATCGTTTGAGGCAGTAATAAGACTTAAAGATCATCTTCACCGCTATCCAAAGTTTAACAGGGCAGGGAATATCTATGGTAAGTCGCTGGTTAAGTATCTGACAATGCGTCTGGATGATGAAACTAACCAGCTACTTATTGCAGCCAAAAATCGTAGTGGATGGTGTAAAACAGATGAGGCTGCAGACAGAGTTATTGATCATTTGATCAAGTTTCCTGATTTTTATAACTCGGAGATATTCAGGGAGGCAGATAAAGAGGAAGATATAACATTTAATACACTCTAGTTTTATTCATTTATCCGAAATTGAGGTAACTTATGAATGCTGTTTTAAGTGTTCAGGGTGCTTCTGCGCCCGTCAAAAAGAAGTCGTTTTTTTCTAAATTCACTCGTCTGAATATGCTTCGCCTGGCTCGCGCTGTGATCCCGGCTGCTGTTCTGATGATGTTCTTCCCGCAACTGGCAATGGCAGCACAGGGCCAGGACCTGATGGCAAGCGGTAACACCACGGTTAAGGCGACCTTCGGTAAGGACTCCAGTGTTGTTAAATGGGTCGTTCTGGCTGAAGTTCTGGTCGGTGCGGTCATGTACATGATGACCAAAAACGTCAAGTTCCTGGCCGGTTTCGCCATCATCTCTGTATTTATTGCTGTGGGTATGGCCGTCGTTGGCCTCTGACAGGAAATAAAACGATGTCGGGAGACGAGAATAAACTTAAGAAATATCGTTTCCCGGAAACACTGACCAACCAGAGCCGCTGGTTTGGCCTGCCACTGGATGAACTGATCCCCGCAGCAATCTGTATTGGCTGGGGTATCACAACATCGAAATATCTGTTCGGTATTGGTGCAGCGGTTCTGGTTTATTTCGGGATTAAAAAACTGAAAAAAGGGCGGGGCAGTTCCTGGTTACGTGACCTGATTTACTGGTATATGCCAACAGCCCTGCTGCGCGGTATTTTTCATAATGTTCCCGATTCGTGTTTCCGGCAGTGGATTAAATAGAACTGATACCAGGATTGTTATATGGAACACGGTGCCCGTTTAAGTACCAGTCGTGTAATGGCCATCGCCTTTATATTTATGTCAGTGCTTATTGTTCTCAGCCTCTCTGTTAACGTCATTCAGGGGGTGAATAACTACCGTCTTCAGAATGAGCAACGCACTGCCGTGACGCCAATGGCATTTAATGCCCCCTTTGCCGTGTCACAGAACAGTGCCGACGCCTCTTATTTACAGCAGATGGCGCTGTCATTTATTGCCCTCCGTCTGAATGTTTCATCAGAAACCGTCGATGCCTCACATCAGGCGCTTCTGCAATATATCCGCCCGGGCGCACAGAACCAGATGAAAGTTATTCTGGCTGAAGAAGCGAAGCGTATTAAAAACGATAACGTGAACTCAGCCTTTTTCCAGACCAGTGTTCGTGTCTGGCCTCAGTATGGCCGTGTGGAAATTCGTGGTGTGCTTAAAACCTGGATTGGTGATTCAAAACCTTTCACTGATATTAAACATTACATCCTTATTCTGAAGCGGGAAAACGGGGTGACCTGGCTGGATAATTTCGGGGAAACAGACGATGAGAAAAAATAATACGGCAATAATATTCGGCAGCCTGTTTTTTTCCTGCAGCGTGATGGCCGCAAACGGTACGCTGGCCCCCACCGTGGTGCCAATGGTGAACGGTGGTCAGGCCAGTATTGCCATCAGCAATACCAGCCCGAATCTGTTTACCGTTCCCGGTGACCGGATTATCGCCGTGAACAGTCTGGATGGTGCCCTGACCAATAATGAGCAGACCGCCTCCGGCGGTGTGGTGGTGGCCACCGTCAACAAAAAGCCCTTTACGTTCATTCTGGAAACTGAGCGGGGTCTGAATCTTTCCATTCAGGCCGTTCCCCGTGAAGGCGCGGGGCGTACCATTCAGCTGGTCAGTGACCTGCGCGGAACCGGAGAAGAAGCCGGTGCGTGGGAAACGTCCACGCCTTACGAATCCCTGCTTGTGACCATCAGCCAGGCCGTCCGTGGCGGAAAATTACCTGCAGGCTGGTATCAGGTCCCGGTGACAAAAGAAACCCTGCAGCCCCCGGCGGGGCTGTCTTCAGTGGCAGATGCTGTATGGACGGGGAATCACCTGAAGATGATCCGCTTTGCCGTGGAAAATAAAACGCTGTCTGCCCTGAATATCCGGGAAAGTGACTTCTGGCAGCCGGGAACCCGTGCCGTGATGTTCAGCCAGCCTGCCGGCCAGTTACTGGCAGGTGCGCGCATGGATGTGTATGTCATCCGTGACGGGGAGGGCAACTGATGGCCAGTATCAATACCATTGTGAAACGCAAGCAGTACCTGTGGCTGGGGATTGTGGTTGTCGGTGCAGCCTCCGCGATTGGTGGGGCACTGTATCTGTCTGATGTGGATATGTCCGGTAACGGTGAAACCGTGGCTGAACAGGAGCCTGTGCCGGATATGACCGGTGTGGTGGATACGACCTTTGATGACAAGGTGCGTCAGCATGCCACCACAGAGATGCAGGTGACGGCAGCACAGATGCAGAAGCAGTATGAGGAAATCCGTCGTGAGCTGGATGTCCTGAACAAACAGCGCGGTGATGACCAGCGTCGTATTGAAAAGCTGGGACAGGACAATGCTGCACTGGCAGAGCAGGTGAAAGCCCTGGGTGCAAATCCTGTCACCGCGACCGGTGAGCCTGTACCGCAGACGCCAGCCTCACCGCCCGGCCCGGAAGGCGAACCACAGCCAGGAAACACACCCGTATCTTTCCCGCCGCAGGGCAGCGTTGCTGTTCCACCGCCGACGGCGTTTTATCCCGGGAATGGTGTCACGCCACCACCGCAGGTGACGTACCAGTCTGTACCGGTGCCTAACCGGATACAGCGTAAGGTGTTCACCCGTAATGAGGGAAAACAGGGACCATCACTGCCGTACATTCCGTCAGGAAGTTTTGCGAAAGCCATGCTGATTGAAGGAGCGGATGCCAATGCCTCAGTCACCGGTAATGAATCCACGGTGCCGATGCAGCTGCGTATCACCGGTCTGGTGGAAATGCCGAACAGCAAAACGTATGACGCAACGGGATGTTTTGTGGGGCTGGAAGCCTGGGGGGATGTGTCCAGTGAACGTGCCATTGTACGCACCCGCAATATCAGCTGCCTGAAGGACGGCAAAACTATTGATATGCCGATTAAGGGGCATGTCAGCTTCCGGGGTAAAAACGGTATCAAGGGCGAAGTGGTGATGCGTAACGGCAAAATCCTCGGCTGGGCATGGGGCGCGGGATTTGTTGACGGTATCGGTCAGGGAATGGAGCGCGCTTCCCAGCCGGCTGTCGGGCTGGGTGCCACTGCTGCTTACGGGGCCGGCGATGTCCTTAAAATGGGTATCGGTGGCGGCGCATCGAAAGCTGCACAGACGCTCAGTGACTACTACATCAAACGTGCCGAACAGTATCACCCGGTGATACCGATTGGTGCGGGCAACGAAGTGACCGTGGTGTTCCAGGACGGCTTCCAGCTGAAAACCGTGGAAGAGATGGCGCTGGAGCGCACGCAGAACAGAGCGGAAGAAGATAATCCGGAAAGTCCGGTTCCTGTTCCGCCATCAGCTGAAAGTCATCTTAACGGCTTTAATACTGACCAGATGCTGAAGCAGCTGGGCAACCTGAATCCGCAGCAGTTTATGTCCGGCAGCCAGGGAGGAGGCAACGATGGCAAATAATATGTCGTCCCGTCAGGCGTGCCATGCCGCCCGGTATGTTGTCGCCCGGGTTCTGCGAGGACTGTTCTGGTGTCTGAAGTACACCGTCATTCTGCCACTGGCCACAATGGCCCTGATGGCTCTGTTTGTTTTATGGAAGGACAACACCACGCCGGGGAAATTACTGGTTAAGGAGATTAACTTCGTAAGACAAACAGCACCTGCCGGACAGTTCCCGGTCAGTGAATGCTGGTTTTCTTCCTCTGATTCTTCAGGCAGATCAGAAATACAGGATATCTGTCATTACCGCGCGGCTGATGCTGCAGATTATGTCAGGGAGACTGACCGGTCACTGATGCAACTGGTCACCGCATTATGGGCAACACTGGCACTGATGTATGTCTCGCTGGCAGCGATCACCGGGAAATATCCGGTGCTGCCCGGAAAAATGAAATGTATCCGGGTGGTAACCGCAGATGAATATCTGAAGGACGTTTATACGGAAGACGCTTCCCTGCCGGGAAAAATCAGGAAATGCCATGTTTATTTCCCTGATGACCGAACAAACAGAAGCAACGGAGATAAAAATGAACATGCGTAATATTAATGTTATTACAGCCCGCGTTGTGCCGGATAAAAACGTATCAGATGATTTTATGCATGCAGTTCTCAGTAACTGCACCACAAAAATAGTTCTTCCTGCTCCGAAGGTGTTCAGTTCTGAATCATTGCCGCACAATTTTAATATGGCTGCTGTCGGTGTGATGAAGAAGGGAATGTCGATGAGCTTATTTTCTTCTCCGGGAAATACAGTGGTCTCCGGACATCCCTGTGCAGGGAAAACAAATCTGACAGCAGAGTTAATTTCTGCTGTTGTGGGGAGTAATAAAAAAGGAGAAGGACAATGAAACAGATTTCTTTATTTATTCCTCTGCTGGGAACCTTATTACTTTCCGGCTGCGCAGGAACAAATACGGAATTTGAGTGTAACGCCACCACATCCGATACCTGTATGACGATGGAGCAGGCCAATGAGAAGGCCAAAAAACTGGAGCAGTCCTCAGAAGCAAAGCCGGTTGCGGCATCACTGCCGCGCCTGGCTGAAGGGAACTTCCGGACAATGCCGGTGCAGACCATCACCGCGACCACTCCGTCCGGCAGCAGACCTGCGGTGACGACACTTCCGGAGCAGAAACTGCTGACACCTCGCCCGCTGTTTACTGCAGCCCGGGAAGTGAAAACGGTTGTCCCGGTCAGTTCAGTTGCGCCGGTAACGCCTCCCCGTCCGTTAAGAACGGGTGAGCAGACGGCAGCATTATGGATAGCACCATATATTGATAATCAGGATGTTTATCATCAGCCATCCAGTGTGTTTTTTGTTATTAAACCGTCTGCGTGGGGAAAACCACGTATTAATTAACTTGCCCTGAAGTTGTATATCAGCCGGCAATGCCGGTGGGCTTTCTGTATTCATAATCTGCCTGTAAAACGAGTGCCCTGTGCGTGAAAAGGGATGGGCGGTAGCGTGTCAGAACATGTCGGGAGGAATATTCCGTGAGTGATGAAGCCGATGAAGCATATTCAGTGACAGAACAACTGACCATGACAGGAATAAACCGGATACGCCAGAAAATAAATGTTCATGGTATTCCTGTTTATCTTTGTGAAGCATGCGGAAATCCTATTCCGGAAGCCCGGCGGAAAATATTTCCCGGTGTGACGTTGTGCGTTGAATGTCAGGCGTATCAGGAAAGGCAGAGGAAACACTATGCATAAATCAGAAAATGAAAAAATAGATTTTATTCTGGATGAGCATGAGCGGATATTCAGAAAACAGGGTTCTTTGTGTATGGCACTGGGTAAGGGCTTTTTAGTTATAGCTATTCTTTGTGGTGTTGCCACATTCTGTGTTTCTGGCCTGTATCTGAAATCCCTGTGCCTGTCTGTTGCCTGCTGTTGTGGGGTATTCAGTCGTATTTTTAATTATTACAGCGTACCGGAGGAATCACGCATGGTACTCAGTCGTCAGGAATTACTCCGGCTTATGCGTCTGACTGAAGACGTACCAGATGTGAGACAGGAACTGCTTAACCGTTTGTTGTCCGGTAAAAAACTGACTGGTCGGGATGAACAGGATATCCGGCGTCTCTGGCAGGAAACGCAGAGGAAACACTATGCATAAATCAGAAGCTGAAAAAATAGATTCTATTCTGGATGAACATCAACAGATATATCGCAGACATAACCGAATAGATAACATCCTGGCGTTTTGTGCGTGTATTGCATGGTTTCCCTGTATTATTGCTGCGTTCGGCGTTGATGGTATATATCTGAAAATCCTGTTTGCGGTCCTTGCCTGCTGTGGTGCGGTATGCTTTTTTATTTTCTTCTTCACCCTCCTGCCGGAATCACTCATGGTCCTCAGCCGTCAGAGCCTGGTTCAGCTTATGCGTCTGACTGAAGACGTACCGGATGCGAGCCAGGAACTGCTTAACCGTCTGCTGTCCGGTAAAAAACTGACTGGTCGGGATGAAAAGGATATCCGGCGTCTCTGGCAGGAGAAAGTGGATGCAATGCAGGAGTCTGCCACCCGTCAGCGTGAACAGGATACTATTCGGAAGTTTACTGAAGGGAATAAATCCGAATGAGAATCTGCAGTGTTTTATGACCTCATAAGTTAACTGAAGGGATATTCAGTGATTAATATACAAGCGGAGGTAATAAAGAATGCATACCTTTATTTTTCTTGTGCTGATAAAAAATATTAACGGTGGCGGAAGCTGGAATATTACACCCATGCCAAATACGGACGTATGCGTGCAGGTTCTTCGGACAATCGAATCACACGGAGGCAGGGGATTTGGAAATACAGGGGAATGTATTGAAGTTAAAACAAATAAACCTTTGAACAACGTGATGGATACACTGAATGGGGGGCAATGAGTGCTTACTGCTTCAAAGGAAAATGAAATGAAGTCGATATATTTAGAATCTGTTCTGGCTTTTATATTTGTTGGCGTTATGGCTATGTTGATATGTGGTCTTTTTTACAATGACTACCTTGAGCAACAACCTGCAACACCAGAACAACTGACAGAGATTACACAGGATATCCCCTGTGCAGCAGAAGCATTTAAGGAAGCTATTAAGTCTGACACATCTGATTATCAGCCTGAACCTTTAAGTCTTGGTAAGGCAAAAGAGCTTGCATCAGCGTGTAGAGAAAGAAACGAAATGGCAGAGGTGAAACGGGTAAGAGAAAATGAGCGCAATAAGATTCGCGAAAAACAAATTCAGGCATTAAATGATGCTCATTCAGTAAAGGAACGTTAATCCAGGTTTCCTGTTAAAAGCCTCCATCTCTTATTTGTGCTGTGGTTTCAGGAATGGCACTGCGTGATATATCCACGGCCACAGACTGATATTTTCCTTTTTTAAACGCACTAAGGAATACTCATATGAGTAATAACCCACTTGAGGCCGTCACTCAGGCGGTTAACTCCCTCGTCACAGCACTGAAACTGCCTGACGAATCAGCAAAGGCCAATGAAGTGCTGGGCGAAATGAGCTTCCCGCAGTTCAGCCGTCTGCTGCCGTACCGTGATTACAACCAGGAATCCGGTCTGTTCATGAATGACACCACGATGGGCTTTATGCTGGAAGCCATTCCCATCAATGGGGCGAATGAGTCCATTGTGGAGGCCCTCGATCATATGCTGCGCACCAAACTGCCGCGCGGTATTCCGTTGTGTATCCATCTGATGTCCAGTCAGCTGGTTGGTGACAGGATTGAATACGGGCTGCGTGAGTTCTCCTGGTCTGGCGAACAGGCCGAACGGTTTAACGCGATTACCCGGGCCTATTATATGAAAGCGGCAGCGACACAGTTTCCGCTGCCGGAGGGAATGAATCTGCCCCTGACCCTGCGCCATTACCGGGTGTTTATCTCGTACTGTTCTCCCTCGAAGAAAAAAAGCCGGGCCGACATTCTGGAAATGGAAAACCTGGTGAAAATCATCCGGGCGTCGTTACAGGGGGCCAGTATCACCACACAGACGGTGGATGCACAGGCCTTTATCGATATTGTCGGGGAGATGATTAACCATAACCCGGATTCCCTGTACCCGAAAAGACGTCAGCTGGACCCGTATTCTGATCTGAATTATCAGTGTGTGGAGGACAGTTTTGATCTGAAAGTTCGGGCTGATTACCTGACGCTGGGCCTGCGTGAGAACGGCAGGAACAGCACGGCCCGCATCCTGAATTTCCATCTGGCCCGTAACCCGGAAATCGCCTTCCTGTGGAACATGGCCGACAACTACAGCAACCTGCTGAACCCGGAACTGTCCATCTCCTGTCCGTTCATCCTGACGCTGACTCTGGTGGTGGAAGACCAGGTGAAAACCCACAGCGAAGCCAACCTGAAGTACATGGACCTGGAGAAAAAGTCGAAGACCTCCTATGCCAAATGGTTTCCGTCCGTGGAGAAAGAGGCGAAGGAGTGGGGGGAACTGCGTCAGCGGCTGGGCTCCGGTCAGTCCTCTGTCGTGTCCTACTTCCTCAACATCACAGCCTTCTGCAAGGACAATAATGAAACGGCACTGGAAGTGGAGCAGGACATCCTGAACAGCTTCCGTAAAAACGGTTTTGAGCTGATTTCACCGCGCTTTAACCACATGCGCAATTTCCTGACCTGTCTGCCCTTTATGGCCGGGAAAGGGTTGTTTAAACAGTTGAAAGAGGCCGGAGTGGTACAGCGCGCAGAGAGCTTTAATGTGGCCAACCTGATGCCGTTAGTGGCGGATAACCCCCTGACACCGGCAGGTCTGCTGGCACCCACCTACCGTAACCAGCTGGCGTTTATCGATATTTTCTTCCGGGGGATGAATAACACCAACTATAACATGGCGGTCTGTGGCACCTCCGGGGCCGGTAAAACCGGGCTGATACAGCCACTTATCCGCAGCGTGCTGGACTCCGGGGGCTTTGCCGTGGTGTTCGACATGGGGGATGGCTACAAGTCCCTGTGTGAGAACATGGGGGGCGTATATCTGGACGGTGAAACCCTGCGCTTTAACCCGTTTGCGAACATCACCGATATTGACCAGTCAGCGGAGCGTGTCCGCGACCAGCTGTCGGTGATGGCCAGCCCCAACGGTAACCTGGATGAAGTGCATGAAGGTCTGCTGCTGCAGGCAGTCAGGGCATCATGGCTGGCCAAAGAGAACAGGGCACGTATTGATGACGTGGTGGATTTCCTGAAAAACGCCAGTGACAGCGAGCAGTATGCCGAGTCACCGACCATCCGCAGCCGTCTGGACGAAATGATTGTGCTGCTTGACCAGTACACTGCTAACGGCACTTATGGCCAGTATTTCAACTCCGATGAGCCGTCCCTGCGGGATGATGCGAAAATGGTGGTGCTGGAGCTGGGCGGACTGGAAGACCGTCCGTCCCTGCTGGTTGCGGTGATGTTCAGCCTTATCATTTACATTGAGAACCGGATGTACCGCACGCCGCGTAACCTCAAGAAACTGAACGTCATTGATGAAGGCTGGCGTCTGCTGGACTTCAAAAATCACAAGGTCGGTGAATTTATTGAGAAAGGTTACCGTACCGCCCGCCGTCATACCGGTGCCTATATCACCATCACACAGAACATCGTCGACTTTGACTCTGACAAGGCTTCCAGTGCTGCCCGCGCGGCATGGGGTAACTCCTCCTACAAAATTATCCTCAAACAGAGTGCGAAGGAGTTCGCGAAATACAACCAGCTGTATCCGGACCAGTTCCTGCCACTGCAGCGTGACATGATTGGTAAGTTTGGTGCGGCCAAAGACCAGTGGTTCAGTTCCTTCCTGCTGCAGGTGGAAAACCATTCCTCCTGGCATCGTCTGTTTGTGGACCCGTTAAGCCGCGCCATGTACAGCTCTGACGGCCCGGATTTTGAGTTTGTGCAGCAGAAACGTAAAGAGGGGCTGAGTATTCATGAGGCGGTGTGGCAGTTGGCGTGGAAGAAGTCAGGGCCGGAGATGGCTTCGCTGGAAGCCTGGCTGGAAGAACATGAGAAATACAGGAGTGTGGCATGAGTTCAACGCAGAAACCCGCCGACGTCACGGCAGAACGACGCAGCCACTGGTGGTGGACGGTGCCGGGATGCCTGGCAATGGTGTTACTGAACGCAGCCGTCAGTTACGGCATTGTCAGACTGAACGCACCGGTGACTGTCGCCTTCAACATGAAACAGACCGTGGATGCGTTTTTTGACAGCGCCAGTCAGAAACAACTGTCAGAAGCGCAGTCAAAAGCCCTTTCAGCGCGTTTTAACACGGCACTGGAAGCCAGCCTGCAGGCATGGCAGCAGAAACACCACGCGGTCATTCTGGTGTCGCCTGCTGTGGTACAGGGGGCACCGGATATCACCCGGGAAATCCAGCAGGATATTGCCCGGCGAATGAGGGCGGAACCATGAGATGCCGGGGGCTGATTGCCCTGCTGATATGGGGGCAGAGTGTGGCCGCCGCCGATCTTGGTACCTGGGGCGATCTGTGGCCGGTAAAGGAGCCGGACATGCTGACGGTGATCATGCAGCGCCTGACGGCACTGGAGCAGTCCGGTGAGATGGGCCGGAAAATGGATGCCTTTAAGGAGCGGGTGATCCGCAACAGTCTGCGGCCCCCTGCCGTGCCCGGTATCGGACGCACGGAGAAATACGGCAGCCGGTTGTTTGACCCGTCCGTCAGACTGGCTGCGGATATCCGGGATAACGAAGGGCGGGTGTTTGCCCGTCAGGGTGAAGTGATGAATCCGCTGCAGTATGTTCCTTTTAACCAGACGCTGTATTTCATCAATGGCGATGATCCGGCGCAGGTGGCCTGGATGAAACGCCAGACGCCGCCCACACTGGAGAGCAAAATTATCCTCGTGCAGGGAAGTATCCCGGAGATGCAGAAAGCGCTGGACAGCCGTATTTACTTTGACCAGAACGGTGTGCTCTGCCAGCGCCTCGGCATCGATCAGGTACCGGCAAGGGTGAGTGCTGTTCCCGGCGATCGCTTCCTGAAGGTGGAATTTATTCCGGCAGAGGAGGGCAGAAAATGAAGCGAAGCCTGTGGCTGCTGATGTTATTCCTTCTCGCCGGTCATGTTCCTGCGGCGTCTGCGGATTCTGCCTGTGAGGGGCGTTTTGTAAACCCGATCACGGATATCTGCTGGAGCTGTATTTTCCCGCTCTCGCTGGGCAGTATCAAAGTCAGTCAGGGTAAGGTCCCCGACACGGCGAACCCGTCGATGCCCATTCAGATTTGTCCGGCACCGCCGCCGCTGTTCAGGCGTATCGGGCTGGCCATTGGTTACTGGGAGCCGATGGCGCTGACGGACGTCACCCGGTCACCGGGATGCATGGTGAACCTGGGCTTCAGCCTGCCGGCTTTTGGTAAAACGGCACAGGGAACGGCGAAAAAGGATGAGAAGCAGGTGAACGGGGCGTTCTATCACGTTCACTGGTACAAATACCCGCTGACGTACTGGCTTAACATCATCACATCTCTGGGCTGTCTGGAAGGTGGTGACCTGGATATCGCTTATCTTTCTGAAATTGACCCCACCTGGACGGACAGCAGCCTGACCACCATTCTTAATCCGGAAGCTGTCATCTTTGCCAATCCGATAGCACAGGGGGCCTGTGCAGCAGATGCGATTGCCAGCGCCTTTAATATGCCTCTCGATGTTCTGTTCTGGTGTGCCGGTTCGCAGGGCAGCATGTACCCGTTCAATGGCTGGGTGAGTAATGAGTCCAGTCCGTTGCAGTCCTCCCTGCTGGTCAGTGAACGCATGGCGTTCAAGCTGCACCGTCAGGGCATGATTATGGAAACCATCGGGAAAAATAACGCCGTCTGTAATGAATATCCGTCCCCAATCCTGCCCAAAGAACGCTGGCGTTACCAGATGGTGAATATGTACCCGGACAGCGGACAGTGCCACCCGTTCGGGCGCAGTGTGACCCGCTGGGAAACCGGGAAAAATCCGCCCAATACAAAGAAAAACTTCGGCTACCTGATGTGGCGTAAACGTAACTGTGTCTTCCTGTGAGGTGAATGATGAAGCTGAGTATGAAATCTCTGGCAGCACTGCTGATGATGCTGAACGGGGCGGTTATGGCGTCAGAAAACGTGAACACTCCTGAAAACCGCCAGTTCCTGAAGCATCAGGAAAATTTAAGCAGACAACTGCGTGAAAAACCTGACCATCAGCTGAAAGCCTGGGCGGAGAAGCAGGTGCTGGAAAACCCCCTTCAGCGTTCAGATAACCATTTCCTGGATGAGCTGGTTCGTAAACAGCAGGCTTCGCAGGACGGGAAACCCCGGCAGGGTGCTCTGTATTTTGTGTCGTTTTCCATTCCCGAAGAGGGGCTGAAACGAATGCTGGGCGAAACCCGGCACTACGGTATACCCGCCACACTGCGGGGCATGGTGAACAATGACCTGAAGACCACCGCTGAAGCCGTGCTGTCCCTGGTGAAAGACGGCGCGACTGATGGTGTTCAGATCGACCCGACGCTGTTTTCACAGTACGGCATTCGCAGTGTACCGGCACTGGTGGTGTTCTGCAGTCAGGGATACGACATCATCCGGGGAAACCTGCGGGTCGGCCAGGCGCTGGAGAAAGTGGCCGCCACGGGTGACTGCCGGCAGGTGGCTCATGATTTACTGGCAGGGAAAGGAGATTCCGGGAAATGAAACGTATTTTACCTCTGATACTGGCTCTGGTTGCCGGCATGGCACAGGCTGACAGCAACAGTGATTACCGGGCCGGCTCTGATTTTGCTCACCAGATCAAAGGACAGGGAAGCAGCAGTATTCAGGGCTTTAAGCCACAGGAGAGTATCCCCGGCTATAACGCGAATCCGGACGAGACAAAATACTACGGTGGCGTGACTGCCGGCGGGGATGGCGGCCTGAAAAATGACGGCACCACGGAATGGGCGACCGGTGAAACCGGAAAAACCATCACAGAGTCATTCATGAACAAGCCGAAAGACATTCTTTCACCGGATGCACCGTTTATCCAGACCGGCAGGGATGTGGTGAACCGGGCTGACAGCATTGTGGGAAACACCGGGCAGCAGTGCAGTGCGCAGGAGATTAGCCGGAGTGAATACACGAATTACACCTGTGAGCGGGATTTACAGGTGGAGCAGTACTGCACACGAACTGCCCGTATGGAGCTGCAGGGGAGTACCACATGGGAAACCCGGACGCTGGAGTATGAAATGAGTCAGCTACCTGCACGAGAAGTGAATGGTCAGTATGTTGTCTCCATTACCTCTCCCGTTACCGGTGAAATTGTCGATGCGCATTACAGCTGGAGTCGTACTTACCTGCAGAAGAGTGTACCTATGACAATTACAGTACTGGGAACCCCACTGAGCTGGAATGCCAAATACTCAGCAGATGCCTCATTTACACCAGTACAGAAAACACTGACTGCCGGTGTTGCTTTTACGTCATCTCACCCCGTCCGGGTCGGGAATACAAAATTCAAACGTCATACGGCAATGAAGCTGCGTCTGGTTGTCAGGGTAAAAAAAGCCTCGTACACCCCGTATGTTGTCTGGTCTGAAAGCTGCCCGTTCAGCAAGGAGCTGGGGAAACTGACAAAAACAGAATGTACGGAGGCTGGCGGGAACAGGACGCTGGTGAAAGACGGTCAGTCATACAGCATGTACCAGAGCTGCTGGGCATACCGGGACACGTATGTCACACAGTCAGCAGACAAGGGAACCTGTCAGACCTACACCGACAATCCTGCCTGTACCCTGGTGTCACACCAGTGCGCCTTTTACTCCGAAGAAGGTGCCTGTCTGCATGAATATGCCACGTACTCCTGTGAGTCAAAAACATCCGGGAAAGTGATGGTCTGTGGGGGAGACGTCTTCTGTCTCGATGGCGAATGCGATAAGGCTCAGAGCGGGAAGAGTAATGATTTTGCCGAAGCCGTTTCTCAGCTGGCGGCACTGGCCGCAGCAGGTAAGGATGTTGCGGCGCTGAACGGGGTGGATGTCCGTGCTTTCACCGGTCAGGCGAAATTTTGTAAGAAGGCTGCAGCCGGATACAGCAACTGCTGTAAGGACAGCGGCTGGGGACAGGATATCGGGCTGGCCAAATGCAGCAGTGATGAAAAAGCCCTGGCTAAAGCAAAATCAAACAAACTGACCGTCAGTGTCGGAGAGTTCTGTTCGAAGAAAGTGCTGGGTGTCTGCCTGGAGAAAAAACGCAGTTACTGTCAGTTTGATTCGAAGCTGGCGCAGATAGTCCAGCAGCAGGGGCGCAACGGACAGCTGCGTATCAGTTTTGGCAGTGCGAAGCATCCTGACTGTCGGGGGATTACGGTTGATGAGCTGCAGAAAATTCAGTTCGACAGACTGGATTTCACTAACTTCTACGAAGACCTGATGAATAACCAGAAAATCCCGGACAGTGGTGTTCTGACGCAGAAAGTGAAAGAGCAGATTGCTGACCAGCTGAAACAGGCAGGACAGTAAGGTAGGGAAAATAACCGGGGAAAATGATGAAAGTCATATTCACGTCGAACCGTTTTATTGATTTTCTTATCCGGCTTTTGATTACAGCGATTGTCATTTCCCCGGTAATTATCTGGTCGTGGGATACGGTAAAAGAAACCACTGCAGGTGAGATACTTGCTGCTGCTTTCGTTATTTTTTACTCCGGTGTGCTCCTGTTTATTCTGTATTTTTGTTTTTCTGCCCTGACTGACCTGCAGAAACCTGATGAAAGAAAAAGTGATGAAAGGAATGAAGATGAATAAAGCATTACTGCCACTGTTACTCTGCTGCTTTATTTTTCCGGCGTCAGGAAAAGATGCAGGCTGGCAGTGGTATAACGAGAAAATAAATCCGAAGGAAAAAGAAAATAAACCAGTACCTGCAGCCCCCCGTCAGGAGCCGGACATTATGCAGAAACTGGCCGCACTGCAGACGGCAACAAAGCGGGCGCTGTACGAAGCTATTCTGTATCCCGGCGTGGATAATTTTGTGAAATATTTCCGGCTGCAGAATTACTGGACTCAGCAGGCCGGGCTTTTCACCATGAGCGCCAAAAAATCCATGCTGGCGCATCCCGAACTGGACTATAACCTGCAGTACAGCCATTACAACGGCACGGTCCGGAACCAGCTGGCGGCAGACCAGGTGCAGCAGCGACAGGCCATTGCGAAACTGGCTGAACACTACGGCATCATGTTCTTTTACCGGGGGCAGGACCCCATCGACGGGCAGCTGGCGCAGGTCATTAATGGCTTCAGGGATACCTATGGTCTGAGTGTTATTCCCGTTTCCGTGGATGGTGTGATTAATCCGCTGTTGCCGGATTCCCGGACTGACCAGGGGCAGGCGCAGCGCCTCGGCGTGAAATATTTCCCGGCCATGATGCTGGTTGACCCGAAACAGGGCAGTGTTCGCCCGTTATCATACGGCTTTATTTCGCAGGACGACCTGGCAAAACAATTCCTAAACGTTTCTGAAGATTTTAAACCCAATTTTTAATCGCGGATTTGATTTATGAGTGAAGATTATTTGAAACTGTTTACAGGTGTTGTTCTGTTAATATTTGTCATTATTGCCGGTTATTTTTTTCTGAGCGTAATGACAGGAAAATGTTTCTCCTGAGCTCACTGGTTTTCCTTGTTATTAATATCGCGTGTTTATATGTGCTGACTGCCAGTCTCTGGTTTCTGTGTGGTGCAATTATGAATCAGGGCGCAGCAATGGTTGTTCCAATGGTTATTGGCTCATTACCGAATGTTACGAGCTTCGACGGGTTCAGAAGAATATTTATCTGTATTATGTTGTCATCAGTATGGTCCGGAGTGATGTGGTTTTTTATAAGGGGGCTTATGACAGGCTAAGTCATATAAAACGGTAATAAAAACCATACAAAATAATGAGGTTGATCTGATTAATATCACACAAACGCGAATATTACAGACATAAATACTCTCATGTAAATAATAACCGGAGTTTAACATGATAAGTAAACGCAGATTCTCTTTACCCCGGCTTGATATTACGGGAATGTGGGTATTTTCCCTGGGTGTCTGGTTTCATATCGTCGCCCGTCTTGTTTACAGCAAACCCTGGATGGCTTTTTTTCTGGCGGAGTTGATTGCGGCCATTCTCGTGCTGTTCGGCGCATACCAGGTGCTGGATGCATGGATTGCCCGTGTCAGCCGGGAAGAGCGTGAGGCGCTGGAAGCAAGACAACAGGCCATGATGGAAGGGCAGCAGGAGGGCAGACATGTCTCTCATTAAATCACTGTTGTTCACCCTGTTGCTGGCAGCCGCTGCCGTGCAGGCCTCCACCCGGGATGAAATTGAACGACTCTGGAATCCGCAGGGCATGGCCGCGCAGCCTGCACAACCGGCAGCAGACACATCAGCCAGGACAGAAAAGCCGGCTCCCCGCTGGTTCCGCCTCAGCAACGGCAGGCAGGTTAACCTGGCCGACTGGAAGGTGGTGCTGTTTATGCAGGGGCATTGCCCTTACTGTCACCAGTTTGACCCGGTACTGAAGCAGTTGGCACAGCAGTACGGCTTTTCCGTTTTTCCCTACACCCTGGATGGTCAGGGGGATACCGCCTTTCCGGAAGCATTACCGGTGCCACCGGACGTGATGCAGACCTTCTTCCCGAATATCCCGGTGGCCACACCGACCACCTTCCTGGTCAACGTCAACACGCTTGAGGCATTACCGCTTTTACAGGGGGCAACGGATGCCGCCGGTTTTATGGCGCGGATGGATACCGTTCTGCAGATGTACGGAGGAAAAAAAGGTGCGAAATAAGCAGGTGGTGTTACTCATTGCCGGAATATCCGGCATCGCGACGGGAATAATCGTCAGCCTGAATATCCCCTTTATCCGTCAGGGGCTTTTTTATCCCGCCAGCCCTGTAGAAATTGTCGTTTCGCTGTGCCTTACCTTTTCTGTTTCTGTTGTGTTTTTTGTGGGGGCAATTGTGGGATGGATTTCGGTGTCTGAAATATATTACAGCCGCAGGACTGGACGGAAATATCAGGATATTCCTGCTGAAATGTCGTATGCGCCGGGAGAACAAATTAAGGGAGGGCAAGAATGATGCCACGCATTAAACCTCTTCTGGTTCTTTGTGCTGCTTTACTGACGGTCACACCCGCAGCGTCAGCGGATGTGAACAGCGACATGAATCAGTTCTTTAACAAGCTGGGCTTCGCCTCCAATACCACACAGCCGGGCGTCTGGCAGGGGCAGGCCGCCGGTTATGCTTACGGTGGCTCCCTGTATGCCCGTACTCAGGTCAAAAATGTTCAGCTGATTTCCATGACGCTGCCGGATATCAATGCCGGATGTGGCGGCATCGACGCCTACCTCGGTTCGTTCAGTTTTATTAATGGCGAGCAGCTGCAGCGTTTTGTTAAGCAGATTATGAGCAATGCTGCCGGTTACTTTTTTGACCTTGCCCTGCAGACAACGGTGCCGGAAATCAAAACCGCAAAAGACTTCCTGCAGAAAATGGCAAGCGACATTAACAGTATGAACCTCAGTTCCTGCCAGGCTGCACAGGGGATTATCGGCGGGCTTTTCCCCCGGACGCAGGTGTCCCAGCAGAAAGTCTGTCAGGACATTGCCGGTGAGAGCAATATTTTTGCTGACTGGGCGGCTTCCCGGCAGGGATGTACCGTTGGCGGGAAATCTGACAGCGTCAGGGATAAAGCCAGCGACAAGGATAAGGAGCGGGTGACCAAAAACATCAACATCATGTGGAATGCGCTTTCCAAAAACAGAATGTTTGATGGCAACAAAGAGCTGAAAGAATTTGTGATGACGCTGACCGGCTCACTGGTGTTTGGTCCCAACGGCGAAATCACACCGCTATCAGCCAGAACCACTGACCGCTCAATTATCCGGGCCATGATGGAAGGCGGCACAGCAAAAATTTATCACTGCAACGATTCTGATAAATGCCTGAAAGTGGTGGCAGACACACCGGTGACCATCAGCCGGGATAATGCACTGAAGTCTCAGATTACTAAACTTCTGGCCAGCATTCAGAACAAGGCGGTCAGTGACACGCCTCTGGATGACAAGGAAAAAGGCTTTATTTCCAGTACCACCATCCCCGTCTTCAAATACCTGGTTGACCCGCAAATGCTCGGTGTTTCCAACAGTATGATTTACCAGCTGACGGACTATATCGGTTACGACATCCTGCTGCAGTACATTCAGGAGCTGATACAGCAGGCCCGGGCGATGGTGGCCACAGGAAATTATGACGAAGCAGTTATCGAACATATTAACGACAACATGAATGATGCCACCCGGCAGATTGCGGCGTTTCAGTCACAGGTGCAGGTACAGCAGGATGCGCTGCTGGTTGTCGATCGTCAGATGAGCTACATGCGTCAGCAGCTTTCCGCCCGCATGCTCAGTCGTTACCAGAACAACTATCACTTCGGAGGGAGCACGCTGTGAATGAAGTTTATGTGATTGCCGGTGGTGAGTGGTTGCGGAATAACCTGAATGCCATTGCCGCCTTTATGGGGACCCGGACGTGGGATTCCATTGAAAAAATTGCGCTCACATTGTCTGTTCTCGCGGTGGCCGTAATGTGGGTACAGCGGCACAACGTGATGGATTTGCTGGGCTGGGTGGCCGTGTTTGTGCTTATCAGCCTGCTGGTTAATGTCCGCACATCGGTGCAGATTATTGATAACAGTGACCTGGTCAAAGTTCACCGGGTGGATAATGTGCCGGTCGGACTGGCGATGCCACTTTCACTGACGACCCGTATCGGGCATGCAATGGTGGCCAGTTACGAGATGATCTTCACGCAACCGGACAGTGTCACCTACAGCAAAACGGGGATGCTGTTTGGCGCAGAACTGGTATCAAAAAGCACCGACTTTTTGTCCCGTAATCCGGAAATCGCCAATCTTTTCCAGGATTATGTGCAGAACTGCGTGATGGGGGATATTTACCTGAACCACAAATACACGCTGGAGGAACTGATGGCCTCCGCTGATCCTTACACGCTGATTTTTTCCCGCCCCAGTCCGCTGCGGGGCGTTTATGACAGCAATAATAATTTCGTGACCTGTAAGGACGCGTCGGTTTCGCTGAAAGACAAGCTGAATCTGGACACACAGAGTGGCGGAAAAACATGGCATTATTATGCCCAGCAGCTATTTGGTGGACGCCCTGATCCGAACCTGTTGTTCAGTACGCTGATTGGCGACAGTTACAGTTACTTCTATGGCTCAAGTAAATCAGCCAGCCAGATCATCCGCCAGAATGTCACCATCAATGCGCTGAAGGAGGGGATCACCAGTTATGCCGCACGTAATGGTGATTCGGCCAGCCTGGTGAATCTGGCCACCACATCATCGATGGAGAAGCAACGTCTGGCACATGTCTCCATCGGTCATGTGGCGATGCGGACACTGCCCATGACGCAGACCATCCTGACGGGGATCGCCATCGGTATTTTCCCGCTCCTGGTACTGGCGGCTGTCTTCAACAAACTGACGCTGTCCGTCCTGAAAGGCTATGTGTTTGCCCTGATGTGGTTGCAGTCATGGCCAATGTTGTACGCCATTCTGAACAGCGCCATGACATTTTATGCAAAGCAGAATGGTGCACCGGTGGTGCTCTCGGAAATTTCACAGATACAGCTGAAATACTCCGATCTGGCTTCCACTGCCGGGTATCTTTCCATGATGATCCCGCCATTATCCTGGATGATGGTCAGGGGGCTCGGGGCAGGATTTTCCAGTGTGTACAGCCATTTCGCTTCCTCTGCTATCAGCCCGACCGCCAGTGCAGCAGGCAGTGTGGTTGACGGTAATTACTCCTACGGCAACATGCAGACGGAGAATGTTAACGGCTTCAGCTGGAGCACCAACAGCACCACGTCGTTTGGTCAGATGATGTACCAGACCGGCAGTGGCGCAACCGCCACACAGACCCGTGACGGTAATATGGTGATGGATGCAAGCGGAGCGATGTCCCGGTTACCGGTCGGCATCAATGCAACGCGTCAGATTGCGGCGGCACAACAGGAAATGGCCCGGGAAGCATCGAACAGAGCAGAAAGTGCCCTGCATGGGTTCAGCAGCAGTATTGCCAGTGCCTGGAACACGCTCAGTCAGTTTGGTTCTAACCGGGGGAGCAGTGATTCTGTCACCGGTGGTGCTGACAGCACGATGAGTGCTCAGGACTCCATGATGGCCAGCCGTATGCGCAGTGCAGTGGAAAGCTATGCGAAGGCGCATAATATCAGTAATGAGCAGGCGACTCAGGAACTGGCATCAACAAGTACCAGGCTATCTGGTGGAATGTATGCTGATGCTCATGCTGAATGGGGGGTTAAACCTAAAATTCTTGGTGTTGGTGGTGGGGTAGGCATCAGAGGTGGATTTAAGGGGAGCCTGGATGCAACGGATGATGACTCACATTCAGCAAGTAGTGGCAGCAGGGCTACCCATGATGCTCGCCATGATATCGATGCTAAAGCCAGTAAGGACTTTAAAGAGGCCAGCGATTACTTTACCAGTCGCAAAGTCAGTGAATCCGGCAGCCATACTGACAATAATGCCGATTCCCGCGTGGACCAGTTGTCTGCAGCCCTGAACTCAGCGAAACAGAGTTACGACCAGTACACGACGAATATGACCCGCAGCCATGAATATGCTGAAATGGCATCCCGTACTGAAAGCATGAGTGGGCAGATGAGCGAAGATTTGTCGCAACAGTTTGCACAGTATGTGATGAAACACGCACCGCAGGATGCCGAAGCTATTCTGACAAACACCAGTTCACCGGAGATTGCAGAACGCCGTCGGGCGATGGCATGGTCTTTTGTTCAGGAACAGGTGCAGCCTGGTGTTGATAATGCCTGGCGTGAATCCCGTGGGGATATTGGTAAAGGAATGGAGAGCGTACCTTCGGGTGGTGGCAGCCAGGATATTATTGCTGACCATCAGGGGCATCAGGCCATTATTGATCAAAGAACGCAGGACAGTAATATCCGTAATGATGTAAAACATCAGGTTGATAATATGGTCACAGAATATAAAGGGAATATCGGAGATACTCAGAATAGTATTCATGGCGAAGAAAATATTGTAGACAGACAATATTCAGAGTTAAAAAATAATCACAAACAGGAAGAAATTCAACAAAACAACAGATATAATGAAGAAAATAAACGACAGAAATTAATGCCAACACCGTCTGAAGATGCGTTAAAACAGATGGTGGATGATAAGAAAGAACGATTGAAGGGGCCATTATGATCACTCACTATGATATAAAAATGGAGATGCAAAAACTAAAGGAGGTACTCTCTGTAGAGGGTGTTAATATCCCATCATTATTACAAGTCATAAAGCCGGGAACTTATGTGTTTTTATGGGTTTTATTATGGCCAACTTTTCTGCGTTTAGTATCGGTTAAAAGTGATGTCAGGGATGTTGGCTTTGATATATGTGCTAGTGGAATGATGGGGTTCCTGCTTTTTGTGGCTATTACAAATGGAATGATGTTATACCTTGCGATTCCTGATAGTTTCAGAAAGGATTCAAAAATAATAAATTTTATGTATTCTAAGAGTAAGACATATATTTTGTTGTTTTTGATTGTTTTTTCTATGGTTTCGTTTATGCATTCTATCTTATATGTTTTTGCACTAATGATTACATTCATATTATTTTTCTTGGTGTATACCATAGATATAAATCGTTATAATCTCTCAGCTATAGCCTCAGTAATAGGACTGTTCAAAAAAGAGTCTGTTAGTTAAAAGGATATTTTGGATGAAAACAAAAAAATTGATGATGGTTGCACTGGTCAGTTCCACTCTGGCCCTTTCAGGGTGTGGTGCGATGAGCACAGCAATCAAGAAGCGTAACCTTGAGGTGAAGACTCAGATGAGTGAGACCATCTGGCTTGAACCCGCCAGCGAACGCACGGTATTTCTGCAGATCAAAAACACGTCTGATAAAGACATGAGTGGGCTGCAGGGCAAAATTGCTGATGCTGTGAAAGCAAAAGGATATCAGGTGGTGACTTCTCCGGATAAAGCCTACTACTGGATTCAGGCGAATGTGCTGAAGGCCGATAAGATGGATCTGCGGGAGTCTCAGGGATGGCTGAACCGTGGTTATGAGGGCGCAGCAGTTGGTGCAGCGTTAGGTGCCGGTATCACCGGATATAATTCCAGTTCTGCCGGTGCCACACTCGGTGTGGGCCTTGCTGCCGGTCTGGTGGGTATGGCTGCAGATGCGATGGTGGAAGATGTGAACTATACCATGATCACGGATGTGCAGATTGCAGAGCGTACTAAGGCAACGGTGACAACGGATAATGTTGCCGCCCTGCGTCAGGGCACATCAGGTGCGAAAATTCAGACCAGTACTGAAACAGGTAACCAGCATAAATACCAGACCCGTGTGGTCTCAAATGCGAACAAGGTTAACCTGAAATTTGAAGAGGCGAAGCCTGTTCTCGAAGACCAGCTGGCCAAATCAATCGCAAATATTCTCTGATTATCTTCCGGAGGCTGGTCTGACCGGCCTCCTGACTGACGCCTCGCTTTGCTCGTTGTCCAACCCCGGAAAGAAATAAAATAAATTTTATTTCTCCCCGGCGTTTCCGAAATAAATATGAAAACACTGAGCGGTTGTGCAAATTCTTTGTGCGACCGTGAAGTGTTGCCGGCGAAGCCGGAATTTAACGGTTATTAATCTTTTCATCATTAATAATCAGTCCGACTGACTTTTTTCTTCGGAATATCATCATGAGTTTTAACGCAAAGGATATGACCCAGGGCGGTCAGATTGCGTCCATGCGTATCCGCATGTTCAGCCAGATCGCCAATATCATGCTTTACTGCCTGTTTATTTTTTTCTGGATACTCGTTGGTCTGGTTTTATGGGTAAAAATAAGCTGGCAGACGTTTGTGAACGGCTGTATTTACTGGTGGTGTACCACGCTGGAAGGCATGCGGGATTTAATCAAGTCCCAGCCGGTCTATGAGATCCAGTATTACGGCAAAACCTTCCGGATGAACGCTGCTCAGGTACTGCATGATAAATATATGATCTGGTGCGGAGAGCAGCTATGGTCCGCATTCGTTCTGGCTACAGTTGTGGCACTGGTTATTTGCCTGATTACCTTCTTTGTTGTCTCCTGGATTCTGGGGCGTCAGGGTAAACAACAGAGCGAAAATGAAGTCACAGGTGGTCGTCAGCTGACGGAGAACCCGAAAGACGTTGCCCGGATGCTGAAAAAAGACGGCAAGGACTCCGATATACGGATTGGCGACCTGCCGATTATCCGGGATTCCGAAATCCAGAACTTCTGTCTGCACGGCACGGTCGGGGCCGGTAAGTCGGAAGTTATCCGTCGTCTGGCCAACTACGCCCGTCAGCGTGGAGATATGGTGGTGATTTATGACCGTTCAGGGGAATTTGTTAAAAGTTACTATGATCCCTCCATCGATAAAATCCTGAATCCGCTGGATGCCCGTTGTGCCGCCTGGGATTTGTGGAAGGAGTGCCTGACACAGCCGGATTTTGATAATACCGCAAATACTCTGATCCCGATGGGCACAAAAGAGGACCCGTTCTGGCAGGGTTCAGGACGTACCATTTTTGCGGAAGCGGCGTACCTGATGCGTAATGACCCCAACCGCAGCTACAGCAAACTGGTGGACACACTGCTTTCCATCAAAATCGAAAAACTGCGTACCTTCCTGCGTAATTCACCGGCGGCCAACCTGGTGGAAGAGAAAATTGAGAAAACGGCGATTTCCATCCGTGCTGTGCTGACCAACTACGTGAAAGCCATCCGTTACCTGCAGGGGATTGAGCATAACGGTGAGTCTTTTACCATCCGTGACTGGATGCGGGGTGTCCGGGAAGATCAGAAAAACGGCTGGCTGTTTATCTCGTCGAATGCCGACACCCATGCCTCCCTGAAGCCGGTGATCTCCATGTGGCTGTCCATTGCCATTCGTGGTCTGCTGGCAATGGGAGAAAACCGTAACCGTCGTGTGTGGTTTTTCTGTGATGAGCTACCCACGTTACACAAACTGCCGGACCTGGTGGAGATCCTGCCGGAAGCCCGTAAGTTCGGTGGCTGTTATGTGTTTGGTATCCAGTCCTATGCCCAGCTGGAAGATATCTACGGTGAGAAAGCGGCTGCCACGCTGTTTGACGTCATGAACACTCGTGCCTTTTTCCGTTCTCCCAGCCATAAGATTGCAGAGTTCGCTGCCGGTGAGATTGGTGAGAAAGAGCACCTGAAAGCCAGCGAGCAGTATTCCTACGGTGCTGATCCGGTACGTGACGGGGTATCGACCGGTAAGGATATGGAGCGCCAGACGCTGGTCAGTTATTCCGACATTCAGTCTCTGCCGGATCTGACTTGTTATGTCACCCTGCCCGGACCGTATCCGGCAGTAAAACTCTCACTGAAATATCAGGCACGTCCGAAGGTTGCCCCTGAGTTTATTCCGCGTGACATCAACCCGGAAATGGAGAACCGTCTGAGTGCCGTACTTGCCGCAAGGGAAGCAGAAGGTCGTCAGATGGCCAGCCTCTTCGAACCGGATGTGCCGGAAGTTGTTTCCGGAGAAGACGTGACTCAGGCTGAACAGCCGCAACAGCCGCAACAGCCGGTGTCTCCTGCCATAAACGATAAGAAGTCAGATTCAGGTGTGAATGTTCCGGCAGGGGGGATCGAGCAGGAGCTGAAAATGAAACCGGAAGAAGAGATGGAACAGCAACTGCCACCCGGGATCAGTGAATCCGGTGAAGTGGTGGATATGGCCGCTTATGAGGCATGGCAACAGGAAAATCATCCGGACATCCAGCAGCAGATGCAGCGTCGTGAAGAGGTGAACATTAATGTGCACCGGGAGCGTGGGGAGGATGTTGAGCCGGGAGATGATTTCTGATGATGAGTATCGCGCAGGTCAGATCGGCCGGAAGTGCCGGTAACTATTATACCGACAAGGATAATTACTATGTACTGGGCAGCATGGGAGAACGCTGGGCCGGCAGGGGGGCTGAACAGCTGGGACTGCAGGGCAGTGTCGATAAGGATGTTTTTACCCGTCTTCTGGAGGGAAGGCTGCCGGACGGAGCGGATCTAAGCCGCATGCAGGATGGCAGTAATAAGCATCGTCCCGGCTACGACCTGACCTTCTCCGCCCCCAAAAGTGTCTCCATGATGGCCATGTTAGGTGGCGATAAGCGCCTGATTGATGCACATAACCAGGCCGTGGACTTTGCTGTTCGTCAGGTGGAGGCGCTGGCCTCCACACGGGTGATGACGGACGGACAGTCAGAAACGGTACTGACCGGTAATCTGGTGATGGCACTGTTTAACCACGACACCAGTCGCGATCAGGAACCACAGTTACACACGCATGCGGTGGTGGCTAATGTTACGCAGCATAACGGTGAGTGGAAGACACTGAGCAGTGACAAAGTGGGGAAAACGGGGTTCATTGAGAATGTGTACGCTAATCAGATTGCCTTTGGCAGGCTCTACCGGGAAAAACTGAAAGAGCAGGTTGAGGCGCTGGGCTATGAAACCGAAGTGGTGGGTAAGCACGGTATGTGGGAGATGCCGGGCGTACCGGTGGAGGCCTTTTCCGGACGCTCACAGACTATCCGGGAGGCCGTCGGGGAAGATGCCTCGCTGAAATCCCGGGATGTGGCGGCACTGGATACGCGAAAATCCAAACAGCACGTCGATCCTGAAGTCAGAATGGCTGAATGGATGCAGACGCTGAGGGAAACCGGGTTCGACATCCGGGCGTATCGTGACGCGGAGGATCAACGGGCGGAGACCCGCACGCAGGCGCCCGGGCCTGCTTCACCGGACGGGCCGGATGTGCAGCAGGCGGTGACACAGGCGATTGCCGGATTAAGTGAACGCAAAGTGCAGTTTACGTACACGGACGTGCTGGCCAGAACGGTCGGCATACTGCCGCCGGAAAATGGTGTGATTGAACGGGCACGCGCCGGTATCGATGAGGCCATCAGCCGTGAGCAGCTTATCCCCCTCGATCGTGAGAAGGGGCTGTTCACGTCCGGGATTCATGTGCTCGATGAGCTGTCAGTCCGGGCACTCAGTCGTGACATCATGAAACAGAACCGGGTGACCGTACATCCGGAGAAAAGTGTCCCCCGGACGGCCGGTTACAGCGATGCGGTCAGTGTTCTGGCACAGGATCGCCCGTCGCTGGCTATTGTGTCCGGGCAGGGCGGTGCAGCCGGGCAGCGTGAGCGGGTGGCGGAGCTGGTCATGATGGCCCGGGAGCAGGGGCGGGAGGTGCAGATTATCGCCGCTGACCGTCGCTCGCAGATGAACCTGAAGCAGGATGAACGGCTGTCCGGTGAGCTGATAACCGGACGTCGTCAGCTGCAGGAGGGCATGGCCTTCACGCCGGGCAATACTGTTATCGTTGACCAGGGCGAAAAACTCTCCCTGAAAGAGACGTTAACCCTGCTGGACGGTGCTGCACGTCATAACGTACAGGTCCTGATAACCGACAGCGGGCAGCGAACCGGTACAGGCAGTGCACTGATGGCCATGAAAGATGCCGGGGTGAACACATATCGCTGGCAGGGGGGAGAACAGCGGCCGGCCACCATCATCAGTGAACCGGACCGTAATGTCCGCTATGCCCGGCTGGCAGGAGATTTTGCGGCCAGCGTGAAAGCCGGAGAAGAGAGCGTGGCACAGGTCAGCGGGGTACGGGAACAGGCCATACTGACACAGGCCATTCGCAGTGAGCTGAAAACACAGGGCGTGCTCGGACACCCGGAGGTAACCATGACCGCCCTGTCACCGGTCTGGCTGGACAGCCGGAGCCGTTATCTGCGGGATATGTACCGTCCGGGGATGGTGATGGAGCAGTGGAACCCGGAGACACGCAGTCATGACCGCTATGTTATCGACCGGGTGACGGCGCAGAGTCACAGCCTGACCCTGCGGGATGCGCAGGGTGAAACGCAGGTGGTGCGTATTTCCTCCCTGGACAGCAGCTGGTCGCTGTTCCGGCCGGAAAAAATGCCGGTGGCAGACGGCGAGCGTCTGAGGGTGACCGGGAAAATTCCCGGACTCCGCGTCTCCGGCGGTGACCTCCTGCAGGTGGCATCCGTCAGCGAGGACGCGATGACGGTTGTTGTGCCGGGACGGGCTGAACCGGCCTCCCTGCCTGTGGCTGATTCACCGTTCACGGCACTGAAGCTGGAGAGCGGCTGGGTGGAAACGCCCGGGCATTCCGTCAGCGACAGTGCGAAGGTTTTTGCCTCCGTCACACAGATGGCAATGGACAACGCCACCCTGAACGGTCTGGCCCGCAGCGGTCGTGATGTCCGGCTGTATTCCTCACTAGATGAAACCCGTACTGCGGAAAAACTTGCCCGCCATCCCTCCTTTACGGTGGTTTCTGAGCAGATAAAGGCGCGTGCCGGTGAGACATTGCTGGAAACCGCTATCAGTCTGCAGAAAGCCGGGCTTCACACGCCGGCACAGCAGGCCATTCATCTGGCCCTTCCTGTGCTGGAAAGTAAAAACCTGGCCTTCAGCATGGTGGACCTGCTGACAGAGGCGAAGTCGTTTGCTGCAGAAGGAACCAGTTTTACTGAACTGGGAGGGGAAATCGATGCGCAGATAAAACGGGGTGATTTACTGTATGTGGATGTGGCAAAAGACTATGGCACAGGCCTGCTGGTTTCCCGTGCGTCGTATGAGGCAGAAAAGAGCATTCTTCGCCATATTCTCGAAGGTAAGGAGGCGGTCACGCCGCTGATGGAGAGAGTACCTGGCGAACTCATGGAGAAACTGACATCAGGACAGCGCGCCGCCACCCGCATGATACTGGAAACGTCCGACCGCTTCACGGTGGTGCAGGGCTATGCAGGTGTGGGTAAGACCACACAGTTCCGGGCGGTGATGTCAGCCGTGAACATGCTGCCGGAGAGTGAGCGTCCCCGTGTCGTTGGGCTGGGTCCCACACACCGTGCGGTCGGGGAGATGCGCAGCGCCGGCGTGGATGCGCAGACATTGGCGTCTTTTCTGCATGACACGCAGCTGCAGCAGCGCAGCGGAGAAACGCCGGATTTCAGCAACACGCTGTTCCTGCTCGATGAGAGCTCAATGGTGGGCAATACCGACATGGCACGGGCATACGCCCTGATTGCGGCCGGTGGCGGTCGTGCCGTGGCCAGTGGTGACACGGACCAGCTGCAGGCCATCGCGCCCGGTCAGCCTTTCCGTCTCCAGCAGACGCGCAGTGCTGCCGATGTGGCCATCATGAAGGAGATTGTGCGTCAGACGCCGGAACTGCGGGAGGCGGTATACAACCTGATTAACCGGGATGTGGAAAGGGCACTATCCGGGCTTGAGAGTGTGAAACCGTCTCAGGTGCCACGTCTGGAGGGCGCATGGGCACCGGAGCACTCCGTGATGGAGTTCAGTCACAGCCAGGAAGCGAAACTGGCAGAAGCGCAGCAGAAGGCGATGCTGAAAGGCGAGGCTTTCCCGGATGTCCCCATGACACTGTATGAAGCCATTGTCCGCGACTATACCGGCAGAACACCGGAAGCACGGGAGCAGACGCTGATTGTCACGCACCTGAATGAGGACCGGCGCGTGCTGAACAGCATGATTCATGATGCACGGGAAAAGGCCGGTGAGCTGGGAAAAGAGCAGGTCATGGTGCCTGTCCTGAACACAGCGAATATACGCGACGGGGAGCTGCGTCGTCTCTCCACCTGGGAGACACATCGGGACGCACTTGCCCTGGTGGATAATGTGTATCACCGGATTGCCGGTATCAGCAGGGATGACGGGCTGATAACCCTGCAGGATGCTGAAGGTAACACGCGGCTGATTTCGCCCCGGGAGGCGGTGGCTGAAGGCGTCACACTGTACACCCCGGACACCATCCGGGTGGGAACCGGTGACCGGATGCGCTTCACGAAGAGTGACCGGGAGCGCGGTTATGTGGCCAACAGCGTCTGGACGGTGACAGCGGTTTCCGGTGACAGTGTCACGCTGTCGGACGGACAGCAGACCCGGGTGATTCGCCACGGTCAGGAGCGGGCAGAGCAACATATTGACCTGGCCTATGCCATCACCGCCCACGGTGCGCAGGGGGCAAGTGAAACCTTTGCCATCGCGCTTGAAGGTACGGAAGGCAGCCGGAAACAGATGGCCGGCTTTGAGTCAGCCTACGTGGCCCTGTCGCGTATGAAGCAGCATGTGCAGGTGTATACCGATAACCGTCAGGGCTGGACGGATGCCATTAACAATGCCGTACAGAAAGGAACTGCCCACGATGTGCTTGAGCCGAAATCGGACCGGGAGGTCATGAATGCAGAGCGGCTGTTCAGTACGGCGCGGGAGCTGCGGGACGTGGCGGCCGGCCGTGCCGTTCTCCGTCAGGCAGGGCTGGCCGGGGGAGACAATCCTGCACGGTTTATTGCACCCGGGCGCAAATATCCGCAGCCGTATGTGGCACTGCCGGCTTTTGACCGTAACGGCAAGTCAGCTGGTATCTGGCTGAATCCGCTGACCACGGATGACGGAAACGGGCTGCGGGGCTTCAGTGGTGAAGGCCGGGTGAAAGGCAGTGGGGATGCGCAGTTCGTGGCCCTGCAGGGCAGCCGTAACGGAGAGAGCCTGCTGGCTGATAATATGCAGGATGGTGTCCGGATTGCCCGTGATAATCCTGACAGCGGTGTGGTGGTAAGAATCGCCGGTGAAGGTCGTCCGTGGAATCCCGGTACCATCACCGGTGGTCGCGTGTGGGGGGATATCCCGGACAACAGCGTTCAGCCGGGAGCCGGAAATGGCGAACCGGTCACGGCAGAGGTACTGGCACAGCGGCAAGCTGAAGAGGCCATCCGCCGTGAAACGGAACGCCGTGCGGATGAAATTGTCCGTAAAATGGCAGAGAACAAACCTGACCTGCCGGACGGCAAAACAGAGCAGGCTGTCAGGGATATTGCCGGGCTGGAGCGTGACCGATCTGCCATATCTGAACGGGAAGCCGCGCTGCCGGAGAGTGTACTGCGTGAACCACAACGGGTGCGGGAAGCGGTCCGGGATGTTGCCCGGGAAAATCTGCTGCAGGAGCGACTGCAGCAGATGGAGCGGGATATGGTTCGTGCCCTGCAGAAAGAGAAAACCCTGGGCGGAGACTGATACAGGAAGATAAACGCTGATGACAACGGATAACACGAACACAACACGTAATGATTCACTGGCTGCCCGGACCGATACCTGGTTGCAGTCGTTGCTGGTCTGGTCACCCGGACAGCGGGATATCATCAAAACGGTGGCACTGGTGCTGATGGTTCTGGACCATGCAAACCGCATTCTGCATCTGGACCAGTCGTGGATGTTTCTGGTCGGGCGTGGGGCCTTTCCGCTGTTTGCCCTGGTGTGGGGGCTGAATCTGTCCCGTCATACGCATATCCGGCAGGAGGCCATTAACCGGCTGTGGGGATGGGCGGTGATTGCCCAGTTCGCATATTATCTGGCCGGCTTTCCCTGGTATGAGGGGAATATCCTGTTTGCCTTTGCAGTTACGGCACAGGTGCTGACATGGTGTGAAACGCGCACCTGGTGGCGTTCCGCAGAGACCATGTTGCTTCTGGCAATGTGGTTGCCTTTCTCCGGCACCAGTTACGGCATTGCCGGGCTGCTGATGCTGGCAGTCAGCCACAGGCTGTACCGGGCGGAAGACAGAATGGAACGTCTGGCGCTGGTCGCCTGCCTGCTGGCTGTTATTCCGGCGCTTAACCTTGCCACCAGTGATGCAGCGGCGGTGGCCGGCCTTGTGATGACGGTGCTGACCGTTGGTCTGGTGTCGTGTGCAGGAAAATCATTACCCCGTTTCTGGCCCGGGGATTTTTTCCCGACGTTCTATGCCTGTCATCTGGCTGTGCTGGGCGTTCTGGCGCTGTGACGGGTATGGTATCTTTGGCCGCAAGAGGATGATTCGTCAGAGGCAGAACACAGCATGACAGAGCAGAAGCGACCGGTACTGACACTGAAGCGGAAGACAGAGGGAACAGCGCCTGTCCGCAACCGGAAAACCATCATCAATGTCACCACGCCACCAAAATGGAAGGTGAAAAAGCAGAAGCTGGTGGAGAAAGCGGCTCGGGAGGCAGAGCTGGCGGCAAAAAAAGCGCAGGCCAGACAGGCGCTGTCCATTTATCTGAACCTGCCCACACTGGATGAAGCCGTGAACACCCTGAAGCCCTGGTGGCCGGGATTATTTGACGGTGACACCCCCCGGCTTCTGGCCTGCGGTATCCGGGACGTGTTACTGGAAGACGTGGCGCAGCGGAATATCCCGCTCTCGCATAAAAAACTGCGCAGGGCGCTGAAGGCCATCACCCGTTCAGAAAGCTATCTGTGTGCCATGAAAGCCGGTGCCTGCCGGTATGACACGGAAGGGTATGTGACGGAGCATATTTCTCAGGAGGAGGAAGCGTATGCGGCAGAGCGTCTGGATAAAATCCGCCGCCAGAACCGGATAAAGGCAGAACTTCAGGCCGTGCTTGATGAGAAGTAAAAAAAGCCTCCATCAGAGAGAGGAGGCAGGGAAATAAGGCTTAAAAGGAAATAAACTTCCGTACCCGAAAGGAAGCCAATTCAGTAGATTATTTAACACCATAATACTGACGGGTTAAAGAGGAGTGATAAAGATGAATGGATTCAGAAACAGTTCACGGAACGGTCAGGTCTGGCGCTGGCAGCGTGCCGGAAGCCGGGCCGTTATTCTGGAGGTCAGTGGACGCTGGATGGAAGCGGCAGAAGGATGGCGACGGGCTGCCTGTGTTGCGCCCCGGACAGACTGGCAGCAGTTTGCCCGAAAAAGGGCTGAACACTGCTACCGGCGCTGCCGGGGAAGGGTGTAACGAAAAAGCAGCCTTCATTACTCCAGGAGTCAGAAGGCTGAAAGGAGTTTATGAGATTTGCTTTTTTAATATCCGGTCGGGCAGTATGACCAGTCAGTTCTGAGTAGCACAGAGTTTTTTCCGTATTAAGTCGCGATTTTATATTTTGTGATTAATGTCACGAAATAACGTCTTATTCAATGTGCGCTGCAATATTCAGGATTGCCTGAAATACAGGTGTACAGGTGCCATTTATTTGTTATGGATAATAATATGAGGAAATATATTCTACTGGGATTATTTATTTTTTTTATGGTCGGTATTGTCTGCAGATGTTCACGGGCAGATTTATGCACCAGACGGAATGAATGTTAATTAGTTTATGAATACAACAGGGGCTGATCAGCAATCACCGGAACATCGTAGCTGACGCGTTCGCAATGCTCAGTTGTCCCCCCCGGAAACGGGAAAAAGTAAGTTTTCCCCCGCTCCCGGCGTTTTTGTAACAAAAACAGGCAAATGGGGGTAATAGCCAGCAACAGGGAATGTGGTATTATCGCGGCGGGTGTCTGAGCCTTTCTGGTTCAGGCAAGACGCAGGTACCAGAAATGCGAAGACCCCACTCGTTAATCCATTAACTCGTGAGGTCTGCATGAAGTACCTTAACACTACTGATTGTAGCCTCTTCTTTGCAGAGAGGTCAAAGTTTATGACGAAATATGCCCTTATCGGGTTGCTCGCCGTGTGCGCCATGGTGTTGTGTTTTTCACTGATATTCAGGGAACGGTTATGTGAGCTGAATATTCACAGAGGAAATACAGTGGTGCAGGTAACTCTGGCCTACGAAGCACGGAAGTCCCCGCTTTCCGGAAGTGTGAGGTATTTCAGGGGCAGACATCCTATATACCAGAAACAGCCGGTCCCGCCCGGGGCCGGCACCCTGGCTAAGGCATTTCCAGCTTTTCAGTCATTTCATTATCAAAATCACATTAAACGGTCGTAATCAGACATGATTTGTGCGCCAACACAGATCATCGTCACAACTTTCAAGTCGCTGATTTCAAAAAACTGTAGTATTCTCTGCGAAACGATCCCTGTTTGAGAATTGAGGAGGCGAGATGTCGCAGACAGAAAATGCAGTGACTTCCTCATCAGGCACCAAGCGTACATACCGGAAAGGTAACCCTGTTCCGGCCAGAGAGAGGCAAAGAGCTTCTCTGGCTCGCAGAAGCAACACTCATAAGGCTTTTCATGCGGTTATTCAGGCCCGGTTAAAAGACAGGCTGAGTGAACTTGCGGATGAGGAAGGTATTACTCAGGCGCAGATGCTTGAAAAACTGATTGAATCAGAGTTGAAACGCAGAGCGACTTCGTAAATATTCACATTCTTGCTTATCTCAGGAGTGAGTGGTAGATTGCTGATCGTTTAAGGAATTTTGTGGCTGGCCACGCCGTAAGGTGGCAGGGAACTGGTTCTGATGTGGATTTACAGGAGCCAGAAAAGCGAAAACCCCGATAATCTTCTTCAAGTTTGGCGACTAGAAAGATTACCGGGGCCCCATAAAACCGCATAGCCAACAATTCAGCTATGCGGGGAGTATAGTTATATGCCCGGAAAAGTTCAAGACTTCTTTCTGTGCTCACTCCTTCTGTGCATTGTAAGTGCAGGATGGTGTGGCTAATCATGAAACACATTCAGTAATAGCGGGTGGGATTGAATCAGATCTTCACATTGATTCCAGCAAGTATCCTCACCCGTTTTGCTGCCTTCTCCAGAAAAGGGCTCATTTTGACTCCTTCAAGCATCTGATCTTCATCAGAGGTTTTCTTGCAATAGCGCATGGCAAACGTAAAAATAAAATCAGCGCGTCGATGGTTAGTTTTTATGTTTCCCTCGTACAAGTAATGTGCGCACACTACATCCCTGATACGAACAAAGTTAACTTATCTGTTAAAGAGCTTTCAGTTTGTAGTGGAGGTTCATACACTCGTGTTTGGAGAGCCCTCAAAACTCTTGATAATGATCTTCATCTCATCGCTTTTGATGGAGGAACCATCTGGTTCAGACCAGATATGTTCGAAACTTTACGTGTCGGCCCAGACGAGCTAGTTGCCGCCCGTAGGAGGGGGAATAGTGTTGGAGGGGGACATGGCTGATCTCCTTCAAAAATACTATTCACAGGTTAAAAACCCGAATCCGGTGTTCACACCCCGTGAAGGTGCCGGAACGCTGAAGTTCTGCGAAAAACTGATGGAAAAGGCGGTGGGCTTCACCTCCCGTTTTGATTTCGCCATTCATGTGGCACATGCCCGTTCGAAGGGACTGCGTCGGCGCATGCCACCGGTACTGCGTCGCCGGGCTATTGATGCGCTGCTGCAGGGGCTGTGTTTTCACTATGACCCGCTGGCCAACCGCGTCCAGTGCTCCATCACTACGCTGGCCATTGAGTGCGGACTGGCGACGGAGTCTGCTGCCGGAAAACTCTCCATCACCCGGGCCACCCGAGCCTTGACGTTCCTTGCAGAGCTGGGACTGATTACCTACCAGACGGAATATGATCCGCTTATCGGGTGCTACATTCCGACCGATATCACGTTCACACCGGCGCTATTTGCCGCCCTTGATGTGTCTGAGGATGCAGTAGTTGCTGCGCGCCGCAGTCGTGTTGAATGGGAAAACAGACAGCGCAAAAAGCAGGGACTGGATACCCTGGGTATGGATGAACTGATAGCGAAAGCCTGGCGTTTTGTGCGTGAGCGTTTCCGCAGTTACCAGACAGAGCTTAAGTCCCGTGGAATAAAGCGTGCCCGTGCGCGTCGTGATGCGAACAGGGAACGTCAGGATATCGTCACCCTGGTGAAACGGCAGCTGACGCGTGAAATCTCGGAAGGGCGCTTCACTGCCAATCGTGAGGCGGTAAAACGCGAAGTGGAGCGTCGTGTGAAAGAGCGCATGATTCTGTCACGTAACCGTAATTACAGCCGGCTGGCCACAGCTTCCCCCTGAAAGTGACCTCCTCTGAATAATCCGGCCCGCACCGGAGGCATCTGCACGCCTGAAGCCTGTCGGCGAACAAAAAAACAGCACCGCATACAAAAAACAACCTCATCATCCACCTTCAGGTGCATCCGGTCCCTCCTGTTTTTGATACAAAACACGCCTCACAGACGAGGAATTTTGCTTATCCACATTTAACTGCAAGGGACTTCCCCATAAGGTTACAACCGTTCATGTCATAAAGCGCCATCCGCCAGCCTTACAGGGTGCAATGTATCTTTTAAACACCTGTTTATATCTCCTTTAAACTACTTAACTACATTCATTTAAAAAGAAAACCTATTCACTGCCTGTCCTGTGGACAGACAGATATGCACCTCCCACCGCAAGCGGCGGGCCCCGACCGGAGCCATTTTAGTTACAACACTCAAATACAACCACCAGGAAAACCCCGGTCCCGCGCAGAACTGAAACCACAAAGCCCCTCCCTCATAACTGAAAAGCGGCCCCGCCCCGGCCCTTCGGGCCGGAACAGAGTCGCTTTTAATTATGAATGTTGTAACTACATTATCATTGCTGTCAGTCTTCTGGCTGGAAGTTCTCAGTACACGCTCGTAAGCGGCCCTGACGGCCCGCTAACGCGGAGATACGCCCCGACTTCGGGTAAACCCTCGTCGGGACCACTCCGACCGCGCACAGAAGCTCTCTCATGGCTGAAAGCGGGTATGGTCTGGCAGGGCTGGGGATGGGTAAGGTGAAATCTATCAGTCCGTACCGGCTTACGCCGGGCTTCGGCGGTTTTACTCCTGTGTCATATGCAACAACAGAGTGCCGCCTTCCATGCCGCTGACGCGGCATATCCTGGTGACGATATCTGAATCGTTATATACTGTGTATATACGTAGTAATGACGAGGTGATAAATGGCACAGGTTAATATGAGTTTAAGAATCGACGCTGAACTGAAGGATGCTTTTATGGCCGCTGCAAAAAGCATGGACCGTAATGGCTCCCAGTTAATCCGGGATTTTATGCGCCAGACCGTTGAACGGCAGCATAATACCTGGTTCCGTGACCAGGTTGCGGCAGGACGTCAGCAACTCGAGCACGGCGATGTGCTTCCCCATGACATGGTCGAATCCTCTGCTGCAGCATGGCGGGATGAAATGAGCAGGAAGGTTGCCGGTAAATGATGGAGATATTCTGGACCATGCTGGCCAGCCAGGACAGGAAGCGCATTCGTGAGTACATTGCGGAGCAGAACCTGATGGCTGCCATTGAACTGGACGAACGGATTGGTTATTCAGCCAGCAGCCTGGCCGGGCAGCCGTATAAAGGCCGCAACGGTCGTGTGGAAGGTACCCGGGAACTGGTTATTCACCCGCATTTTGTTCTGGTTTATGAGGTCGACAGCCAGTGGGGAAAAGTGTATATCCTGCGAGTATTGCATACTGCACAGAAGTGGCCATAGAGGGGCTGTCCGGATATAAAAACGTCTGACGGAGATGCAAGAACCATGAATAATGATGAGCTGGTCACCAGACGTGCGCAGGCGATTGCCGAAGACAGGTGTTTCTCGAAAGGACGTCTGCGCGATGAATTCAGAATGAAGCCAGCCCCCGGTGCTGAGCCGGTTAAGTGGTATAAAAATAGTTATGGTGGCAGGTTCGCTGTATACCGAATTGCAGACTGTGTTCCGATGCGTGAGAAACGCCCTCTGACGAGTAAACAACAGCTGGCTGGCCAGCGGCTTTCCGTTTTATCCCGACTAAACAGCACCAGTGGCCGGATGGCACGGCAGGCATATGACTGGCTGAGTCTGGCACCACTCTTTCTGGATACTGAAACGACAGGACTGGATAATACCGCGGAAGCCCTGGAAATCGGCCTGACCGATGCGGCCGGTCAGGTGGTATTTGAAACCAGGCTGAAGCCCACGGTCGCCATCGGGGCGCAGGCCGCCGCCGTGCATGGTATCAGTGAGCAGGCTCTCTGCGGCGCACCATCATGGACAGATGTGGCGCGGCAACTGCGTCATGCTATCGGGGGCCGACCAGTAATTATCTTTAATGCCCGGTTCGACATCCGCATTCTGAAACAGACTGCTGCCGCACATAGCGATCCGGCTGACTGGCTGGAAGAAATGACGGTATATTGTGCGATGGAGCTGGCAGCAGGATATTATGGGGCCACCAACCGCTATGGCACGATTTCACTGGCCAGTGCTGCCAGCCAGGCCGGACTGACCTGGGAAGGGCTGGCACACTCAGCGATCGCCGACGCACGGATGACGGCAGGGGTGGTAAACGCTATTGCTGCATATCATCTGGAACTGCTGCAGGAACAGGCACGGCTGGAAATCTGACCGCCTGGCCTGTATACCGCAATCATTTACGTTATCCGGACGTAAATCCGCCGCTTGTTGCTGTCAGCATGTTAATGCTAATGTATGCGTACATTAGCATTAATGAGGGATGATATGTGAGAGACAAAACCAGGGAGGCCATGCGGCTTTTTTTAGGCGGCAGGTGCTACACGGCTGAAAAACTTGAAAAGGATTATCTGGCTGAAGTGGCTAATTACAGTAACGACCGCTGGGAAGCACCGCAACGTGCCGCACGCCTGGCTGCCAGCGTAAAGCGTTACAAGACATCAGAAATGCTGCGCTTTATTTTTGCTACCATTGCCTACGATCCCGATCCAGATTTAACCCCGCTGACTGTGAGACGTTTGTGCAAGACATTGTTCGGCAGAACCGGAAGCCAGTGGCTGGTTGTTGAAGTTTTTGGGGAGAAGGGGCGTCAGCACCGCAGCGCGGACAGCAATCCGGAGATGGTGGAAAAAATGGCTGCCAGATATCGTCATGCCGCCGAACTACACTGGTCCGCAACGCTGGCAGAAATTGAACGGGTAAAGCGGCTTTATCAGACGAAAATTAAGAAATCCAAAAAAGAAGTGGGTTGACTGCCATTGTTATTCTTTTCCTTCATCATTAATGCTAATGTATGCATACATTAGCATTAATGTATGGTGCGTTAAACGTACAATAATTTCGAATATCCAAACTGATCTCATACACGCTTGTAAGCGGCCCTCACGGCCCGCTTACGCGGATTAAAATTTATCAGCCAGCCTCCTGTTCTCCCTTTCTTTTGTCAGTGTACCGGTGCATGACAACATAATCACAGCATGATAATAATAATCAATAACAATAAGCTGTGTCACGTTTACATCATGGAACGGAGGTGTTCCTGTGACCTTTGAGCAGAAAAAAGCCCGGGCCATTGCCCTGATGGACAGCAAAAAGATGTGGCGGAGCAATTATGCCCCTCCTCTTCTGCGTATTCTCTGGAGGCTGGGTATCCGGCTTCCGCCATTACCCTTTATGCCGTTCTGGCAGGTCACGCTGTTGATGGGGAGCTTATGGGGCATTTCCTGGGGATGTGCAATGTGGTTTATCTACTTGGGGCCGTCAGGAATGGTGGCAGGTGAGGCCATTATTATAAGTATCACGGGTGGTTTTTTGTTCGGACTGCTCATGGCCTCTTTCCACTGGTGGCGCAGGAAAGTTAACCGGCTGCCATCATGGGATGACGTGTAAACCGTGCTGGCATGTTTTTACGGAGTGACGCTTTCATTAACCTGTACACGAACTTCTATTCCGGCATCATGACAGGCCTGCAGCCACTGCGCCACTTCCAGCGGATCGCCCTCCCGGCGTACCACTCTGCCTTCTTTATTCCATAACTGCAGACAGGTGCTGCCGTCGAGACGCACCACAAAATCCCCACGACAGGCCTGATACGTTATGCCGTTCAGCTCCACCGCCAGATCAGTGGCAGAAGTGCCGCCTGCGGGCAGACCTGCTGCCGGGACCAGCGGCAGTACGACGACTTCTGCCGCACGCTGTTCTGCCCGGATGCGGTCCTGTTCTGCCAGCAGCAGAGGCTGTGCCACGGCCCGGCCGGCGTCCGTCAGCTCCACTGCCAGCTGCAGGTTCGGAGCGCGCAGGGTACGCAGCCAGCCGGCATCCTCCAGACGACGGCAGGAGGCGCGCAGGTTTGGCCCGTAGACCGGGGCTTCCCCGCTTCGCTCCAGCACCCGTTCTATGTCCCGCGTCAGCACGGGTCCTGGCCGTTTTTCATCAAGGGCAGCCAGCACAATCAGCACTCTCCGCTGCAGTGGCGACGGTCGGCGGCTCTGGGTCATTTCCAGTCATCCTCCGGCCAGATGAGCTTTCTGAGGCGCTGATGGTCGGCGTCAATGATCTCCTGTCTCTTTATGGCATTCATTGAGGTATAGCCATTTATGGCCAGTTCATGCCAGAAGATCAGCACGGCTCCGGCTTTGGCTGACTCGCAGAGATAAGTTACGCCGTGGCTGTCCAGATTGCATTCCCGGATGCGTTTTTCCGCAAACCGGGTCAGTTGTTCATAGCTGAGTGAAAACGTCATTTCCTGATCCATCCTGCACGCTCCATCTGATAATGTTCTGATAGGTAAAAATCATATCCTGCATGATTTGTGTGCTCTTGATTTCTGATAATATCAGATATTGTTTAATTTTTAATGATAAAAATCATATCTGATATGATTTTATGTGAATTGCTTAATTATCATATCATTTGCCCGTTTCCCGTCGTGCAGATCCGGTTTCCGGCTTAATCGGAAATGTCGTACCAGAGCCGTCAGGCTGACCGGATGGTATAGTGGATTCTCGAACCGGAACGGGAGGGTTAGATGGGAAATTATTCAGATTTTGAGACCGATTTTGTTCAGCGAACACTGGCGCTTATCGATCAATATAACGAAATGATTGAGGTACAGGGCAAGCCATTCAGGGAGCAGTACAACTACACGTTGACCCTGAATTGCCTTCTGGGTCTTATTGTGTTACCGAAAGAGAGGGCGTTATCTTTCCTGCCTGCCGACCGTTTAACGTTGCAGCTTAAAGCTGAAATGGGATTACATGAGTCACAGTTGCCCGGACCGGAAATGAACCTGCGGGAGTTGATCCATAAGATGCGGAATTCAGTGGCTCATCTCTGTGTCCAGGTAAAGTCAGTCAGCGATGCACACCTTGTAGACTGGATTGTTTTCAGAGAATCCCATGGAGATGGGGACGTCTACGCCAGCTTCAGCGCTCCGGAGCTTTTACCCTTTCTGAAATATTATGCGACCCTGCTGCTCGACAATATGGCCCGCCGTGGAGCCCCAGCTGTTAACGTCTTGGGTTTGTGAGGGATTTACACAATGTTGATTCTCGATTGCTCCTCACGATCTCAGGCGCTGCTTTCACTTTCCTCCGGTTTTGGTTGCAGTGTAATGGAGCTAAAAAAGGTTTTGTTATCTCTCGATCTTGAACAGATTTACGAGACGGATCATTCCATCATGATCGACTCTCAACAATATCTGAGAGAGTACGTATGTAGGGAGCTGGGTTCTCCGGGCAAGTTCACCACCGCATACTGGTTTCACGGTACCCGCACTTCAGCTGACAATACTTTTGACAGTGGTTTACTTCCGCTGAACCAGACTGAGTCACTGGTGATGGATATGCTGGTAAATCTCGCACCAGACGCTGTGGTCAAAGAGAGATTGCAGGCGTGGAATTTTCATGCTGGCGTACCTGATACTCTCTTCCGGACGCGCACCAGAAACGAAATGCACTGGGGGCCATACGGGTACCTTGTACAGGAGGTTCATTTTCATGCCCGCAAACTCTGGCAGCACGATTATCTGCGGCTACCGGAGCTGGTAGAAGATGTCTGCAATGCTTACCAGAAAAAGTATGGGCAGGATCTTACAGAACATTATCTTAAGGTACTGAAACCCTGCATAGTCTGTTTCAGGGCAGATATTGAGTATGAAAAAGGTGCATTTGAAGCCGCGCTAAGTTACGCATACACGTCCGTTAGAAAATTGCCGCCGGATAGCGGTGCAGTGTTCGGTATTGATCGACATGGTATATCTGTTTGTCTCGATGAAATTGTGAACGTTGAATTCACGAAGTTGCATGAGCTTGATGGCTGAATCTTTTAGGTTGTACCTGTCATCCATACTACGTTTGTAAGTACCAGTGTTTCCTTCAGGAAACACTGGTTTGTGACAGATAATCTAAACAGCCTTATATATGTCTTTTAAATTACTGTAATTATTTAACTAAAACACAGGCTTTGTTGTTTAGCAGCTCAAATGTATTGTTATTATTAAATACGCAGTGTGACAAGCGAGCAAAAGATGACATCACTTATAGTTACTTCGTTACGCAAAACCGGTCCTTGCCTTAGCTCTGTACTTGTAGAGGAAATGCAGAAAACCCAGGGAGTTAATCGTGATACCGCGCGCAAACAGATTTCCCGGGCGGCTTCTGCAGGGCAGATCCACTGTGTTGACAAGCTTTTCCCCAAGCGCGAACGATTTATTTATCTGAAGCAGCAGTATGGTAGCGGGCGCTTCTGGTCCAGTCTCAATACAGCCCTCCTTGATACCGGGTCGGCCTACGGTCTTGCCCTGAGTTGCCTCCGGGCTCGCGGGGGGATCCTGCCGGTCAGGCATTTTCCTTCTGCCTGCGGTTCACCAGTAGCAATGAAAAACAGATTATCATGGAAGTCAGTTCTGGACGGTCTGCTTCAGTACAAGATGGTCAGGTTCGTTACGTTACCCGGTCTGGGGGAGTGCGTGGCCCTGACAGAAAAAAATGATAACGGGTATCAGCGCGCGCTCCATCCCCTCAAAGCCAGGCTGCTTACAGAGTCCGTTCTGATGAAATCCCTGAGTCAGTGGGTCCGACATAACGGTATCATCAGTTACGACACGCTGCGCACACGGGAAGAACTCGATTCAGATCAGGCGCCCTGTGTGGCAAATTTTGATTTTGACGTCACTGCTGCATCCTATCTTAATCCTCTTCTGCAGTTCTCCCTGTCAGGGGAAATTCGGCCTGGTTTCTTTGTCTGCGATATGCTTCTGGGCTGTAAGCTCAGTCTTGTGCACCTCCAGCCCTTTATTACAAAATGTCGTTCAATAAACAGCCTCAGGAACAGCCCAAGATGCCTGTTTATGTTTGTTGCCGACGAATACAGCGAAGAAGCTTTTCTGGAAATGAAGCGTGCCGGGATAATACCCGCGACACCGGAGAATCTGTTCGGAAAAGACTTTGCTGATGCACTCTTTCAGTTACGGGATCTGGTTGGTTCAATAACGCTCAGCTTAAGAGATAATATAGCCGCAATAGATGACATCATGTCCAAGCTTGAGAGTATTGCCGGAGTAACCAGTCAGCTTCAGGGGGATTTATTTGAATATATTGTCGCTGAGACCGTGCGCATAAACAGTAATGATGTTGAGGTTGGTAAAATATGTAAGTCAGAGAGGAAGGGGACTGCAGAATGCGATGTCCTGAGCCGACAGGGAAATGCAAAAATCACCTTTATTGAATGCAAGGGTTATAAGCCCTATTCGACAGTGAAACATGAAGATGTGAAAAGATGGATTGGTAAACAGGTGCCGGTATTCTTCGATTATGCCAAAAGGGAATACCCCAATGCTGAAATTAATGTTGAGTTATGGACTACTGGTAAACTCGGCGATGATTCCAGAGAGTCTCTTCGTAAGTTTCAAGAAAATAACTCAACTAACCTGCGTTATAATATAACCGTCATAGAGCCGCATGAGGTCCGGATAAGAATAAAGGCGACTTGGAATGACGCTCTTATCCGGGTTTTTGAAAAGCATTTCCTCAGCTATCCGGAAAAAATCGTTCGCCGTAAACATGTTCCCGAACCCGTCAGACTTGCAGGTCACGATGAGGCAACAGAATTCGACTTCTGATGCGGTATACCTGTTTAATCAGAGAGAAATGTTATGGACTACACAAAAAATCAGCATGTACTTTCACAGTGGGTGTTACGCAACTTTCGCAGCGATGACACAGCCCTGTCTGCAAAAGAAAAGCAGCGAGTATGGTGTCACACCGTGTATATGACGCCTGATAAAGAAAATGTTCTTCACACGCAACCTCTGCCAATATCCAGTGTGGCAGTATCGAAAAACTGCTTTCGCCTTATTGATGCTGAGACAGGGCAGCCTTTCGATATTGAAGACGAACTGGGTGTCTACGAACGCCTGACCGCCGGGATCGTGAACGATATCATTCATGAGCACAATTTCTCACGCCTTCGTCACACGCAGCCGGAAGATTTTCCGGTAGAGAAACTCGCCAGTTTTGCGGTGATGCAGTTAATGCTCAATCTGCACAATCCACAAAATAAAAATCCGTACAAGCATGAAATGCTTGAACAGTTCCATGCAGATATACAGGATCACTTATCAGAATACATCCATTCGATAAATCAGTTGCCTCACACAAATCCTGAGTTAATGGACGATCATTTCTATCTCAAAATTTTGCGCGTTGCTAATTCAGTTTCTTCCGAAGAAGATAAAAGCAGAGCGCTGTTTGTTTTGTTTGGACTTTTATCAATTCTGAATAAACCAACTCTATATGACAAAATCAATATATTAAGAAACAAGATTTTTGCTGGTATCCATACCATTGAGGTTATTCATACAGGTCATGATTTCGACAGCACTGAACCCAGACCGGCATTCGCAATAGCACCCAATATCTTTTGTCTTTATAAAGATGAAAACAGAATTTATCTTCCTTTATCCCATAACTTTACTCTCAGCTTTATTACTGGCGTTGCATCATATTTCAATCCGCGAATAGACGTTTTTTCTCCTCGTCCCGAGCGGCTAAAATGCAGCCAAGATCGGAGCCTAAACTTTTTCAAGGTCTCGTTTGATTACATTGACAATGTAATGACAACAATCGATATGTATAATGTTGGCTCTTCCAGTACTTTTTATTCAGCCTATGAGCTAAGCAAGCTTAATGAATATCTGGATAAGCAGGATTTGGATCATGGCTATTATTATACGCCGGAAAACCCTGTGCTGTGGCAATCTGCTCAGGAGGATGAATTATGAATGCGGATGCCGAAGGGTATTTCAGCGATCTTATCGAGGCCAAAAAATTTAATGGCTATACGCTGGTCAGCGGAGAAGACTGGCAGAAGCCCACAGTCGACGAAATCCAGCTGGTCAGGGGACTTATCTCCCTTACTGACAGCCAGCTGGCCAACCGGCTGGCTGTGAACGAGCGGACAATCCGGAAGTGAAAATCAGGCTAGGCCAGTATGGTGTACACGACCTGGTGCTGGCTGGCCGGACTGGGGATGCCGCTCGATAAGATTATCAATGGCTGAAGATACGTTTCCAGATGCGTCTGAAAATGAAGCGTCTCTGATATCGCCAGTGAGAACGGTAAATATGGGGGAGACGGTCATAGTTTTTCCAGAATAATGTCCAGCCCTGATACCCCTTCACTACTAACTGAATGATGCAGCCGGTTTGAAAGATGCCATATGCGATGGCGGTGAGGATGAGAAATACAGTCATACGATGTTCCTTATGTAAAACTGTATTTAGGAAATCCGACGCGGCCTTTAAGACCGCCTTCCAAAAAAATGAAAAAAAGTTTTCTCAGACCTTTTGTTGCGATATTGGCACCACCATTCCATTAGTTTTGCTTACTAAGCAATAATCTCCTCATCACAACAATTAACTGGTTTTTGTGCTTAACCCGCAACAATTAGTCTTATCTTCTCCGCAGATCCGGTTTTCGGCAAAGTAGGATCTCGACCACAGCAAGCCTGTTTTGCTTTGCATCCGTAAATGCGGCAAACCGTTGAACGGCAGCATAATACCTGGTTCCATGACCAGGTTGAGGAAGGACGTCAGCAACTCGGCTGAACACCAACTAGAACACCTGTGCGGTGTATATCCCTAAATCAGCACTCGACAGGGCGTTCTCCGATAACGGGAAATGTGGACGCTCTGGGCGAGTTATTCGCCTCCTGTAGCTGGCTGATTCAGCCCTCCGCTGAGCCTAACGTCTTGCTTCTCCTGGCCGGAGAATGTTGTTAACGTAGATCAAAAACTGTAGATGTAACGGACTACGGCACTCAGGCGTTTTATCGAGAATCATAGTCTGATTGAAAGGTGGTCTTTTCAGATAGGAGAAGAATAATTATGGCAGATACAGATGTGGATTTGATTCTTTTCGGTATAAGGGCTCAACTGGACTACTGCGTTCAGTTGAATATACGGTGTGAGCGTCGCAAAAATGAGCTTCAGCATCGTCAGAACCTGCTTTTTAAAGAGATTACTGATGCCCTGAAGAAATATGAATCTATAGGCTTTGGCATTATTTTTACTGGTGATCATGATCTGTGTTGTAGGACATCAGAAGGGGACTCTTTTCCATTTCCTCTGCCAGCTTTTTCAATAGTACGTACGTGCGAACAAAAGAAAAAAAGACGCCTTCATTTTAAACCCAGAGTTAATGATAACGGCGCGATCTCATACGCTTTAGAAAACGATTACGATGTAATTTTAGGAGAACTGTCATGGCAAGCGTGCTCACCCGGACAGAATGATGGCTACTGGTTTATAAATGCAGTGCGACGTAGTCATGAGAGCATCAAGAGTTGTCCTTTTAATTTTAAAGGAGCTGAAATGTTGTTTGCAATACTGTGTAACTAACCGTCTGAGGCGAAGGTGACTATGGGTTTACGCTGACACTCAGGCAACCAGAATTGTTTATCGGATGTGCTCCGGCATACGTAAATCCTACACCGGAGCTAAGGAGGGATTACTTCTGAAGGTGCAGCTCCTTCAGATTTGTTTCAAAGTAATCAACATAAATTCGTTCATTTTTGGGCTTCATTATCAGCTGAATACCGTTGGGAACGGGCGGACATGAGGCCCGGTAGGTAAACATCTCATCCTGGATATTCCGGAGCGTATAAGCCAGTTGCTCTTCTTCTGCCCTTCCGGACACCCTTATGCCGGATAATTCCTTCTCAACGTACTTTTTCAGCTTCTCGCTTCTTTTCATACTGCTGCGATTATCCAGAAACTGAAGCAAGAAATAGCGGATGACCGGCAGTGTGAACACCACATAGAAGAGGATCTCATTCAGCCCGGATTTCATGACGATGCCGTAAACAAGCATCGCGACAGGCGAGACAATAAAAGCGGAAAGATAAAATACGTGCAGAACCTCCCTGAGCGATTTGTCCCAGCCGAGATTTTTTCCGTGGCAAAGGAGCGCCATTACGGCCTGCGGCGCGTCATACACCTTACTGACGTACCACCCCTCTTCGCCAAATCGCTTTCGTGCTTTTTCCGGGCTGTCTCTAAAATATGCAGCTTCCCGGATGATGTCATCCCGTGGGATCTCCTCCACCTTCAGTTCATTACGCCGGATGCCAAGTACCCGGCAGTCGTACATTTCCTGGATTGAGGCTGCCTTCCTGCGCAGAGCCGAGATGTGTCCACTGATAACAATGTTAAAGGTAAGCACCAGGAGTCCATATAACCCCAACAGCGAAGACAACAACTCTGAATCGACAAATTCCCGGCTCCGGTTGTATACGGTAACGAAAGAAAGCAGGAGCGGTACGATGATGCTGAAGAGAAAATTCAGTCTGTTCCAGTTTTTTACCCTGTCGTAGACACGGGCCTGCGCATACAGTAAATCCATGTTTTCTCTGGTCGACTGGTTTGTGTAAATGGCATTCATGGTTCACCCGTAAACAGGAAAGAACGGCCCGAACACATCGCGCCATTTATTGATGGATTTTTCATACTCTTTATTATTTTCAAACCATCTCGCCTCCGATACCTTTTGCGCATCGAGATAACATCTGTCCGATATCGCCTTACGTGCCTCGGCTGAAAGTGAGTTGATATCACCCTGTATGCCTTTGGGATCGTTGACAGAGTACCGCACGGATTGACCAAGGTGGCGGAAAAGAGCTTCCAGCTCCATGTCAACAAACGATGAGCAGGATGTCCTGCCAGCGTAATAGTCCAGAATCAGCGTTTCCAGCAGGTAGGAACTCATGGATGGCATCGTCGGTCGCCGCTGCCAGTATTTGACTGCTCTGATGACATTGAGCACATTGCCGTTATTCTGCACATTGATAGTAGTGACTCTGTCCCTGTCTTTACGGGGGTCGGTAAACTTCCAGTGGCCGTTGCCATCGGGGATCAGGTAGTAAGTCCGTCCAAAGGCATCTTCGCTGGTAATAAAGCAGGGGACGATGTCAAAATTCCAGTCCTTGCTGACCAGTTTCAGCGTGACAGCTTCCTGGTTACGCCTGATATCAGCTTGGGCGTACTGGGCAATGTCCTGCAGGCGGTTTTTAAAGGCATTCAGAATTCTGACGGAGCAGACGGTGTCAGCTCCGGAATGGCGGTAACTGTGCAGACGTGACCCCTCTCCGGAGGAGGTTACAGTTATCCGGTCACTCAGGATGGTATAGGTGGCACCTTGCCCGGTTAAGCCAAACATCAGATCGATATCATCAAGCGGACGGATTTTGGTTCTTCTGGCAAAGGAGCCAAAGGCAATATGGATCGCTGGGAAACTCACCGGAAATTTATCGTCCTTCTCAAAATCATTCATCTTACCGATAAGCCAGTCGCGACTTGCACGCGCGTCATCGGTATCTGCCTTTTTGAGATTCACGGTATCTTTCATAAATTCGTTAAAGGCAGCTATTACTGTGGTCGCCATGTTCAGTCCTTTAATTATTTATTACAAAAGGCGCAGGGCTCTGTCGTACATCTGAACATTCCAGTGCCCAGGAAGAGTCGGTACAGTTTATTCTTAGTACCGCAAGTTCACTACCGTCTCGCTCTCTACAAGGGCATATAATTTACATGGGAAATATGAGCCTCGTTCTTTCATTGATAATTATTCAATGTATTTCAGTTATTAATGACAAATAAGCAATAATGCAATTAAGTTAAAAATATATCATTAGTATTGCATTATCAGCACAAATCCTTCTTCCCCTCTCCTGAGATCCGAAAAAAGTAATAATCGGAAAATTGAAAAAGCCGCAAAGCGGCTTTTTCTGCATGTTCTACATGCCTGAGGAAATCAGGTTTTACTGAGCCATGAGCCGTAAACTTCCCTGCGCCGCTCAAAGGCCTCCCGCCCGCCCTCCATCACAGAAATGATATGTTGTTGTACTGGCGGGGCATCCACACCGCCAGCGGATGTCTGGATCTTTCCGCCCGCATATTTACAGGTACAGACATTCTCTGCATCTCCCAGCACCGGTATGTTGGCATTATGAGTGGCAAAGATAAACTGGGTACGGGGTTTCATTGTCCGGATGATTTTAATCACGTCGTCATAAATAGTCTGATTGTCCAGGTCATCTTCGGGCTGATCGATGATCACCACATCATTATCCTGCTGATTCAGAACAAACAGCATTAAAGCGGAGGCGCGCTGACCCAGCGAATGTTGTTCCAGGGGCTTGCCCCGGAATTCAATGGTGTAGGTATTCGGGATCTGCCAGACAATCAGCGATTCTATCTGCTGTTCCAGATACACGCTGAATGTCTCTGCAGAACCGCTGATAATCCCCGGCAGTTTATCCCTGTTCAGCCAGAGCTCGCCAAAATCTCTGAAGCTGTCAGCCACGGTCTGGTAAGTACTTTCCCGCAGCCGGCTGCCGGTGAAGGCCTCTTTCAGAACGGCCTGCATGGCTTTTTTGTCGTTTGCAAAGGATGGCACGATCTTCAGAGGCGAATCGGCCTGGCTGATGCCGGTCAGCACGGCTTCAATTTCCTGATACTCTTCCACCCACAGTTCATGCAATCGGTTCAGCGCTTCTGTCAGATTTTTCTCCAGTAACGCCTGACTGCTTTCAGCCCGGGTCAGCTCGGCAATTTTCTGTTGCGCAAGTTCCAGCCCGGCCTTCAGTTTCAGAAAGTCAGCCGGATCGGCTTTTTCCACGCCTGCCTGCCGTAGCTCTTCAGCTAGGCCACGCTCTATTTCGGCAAATTCTTCCGTCAGCGCCAGCTTTTTCTCCAGAAAAGCCTGCTGCTTTGTATCGAGTTCTGTGAGAAGCTGGCGGGCGCCGTCCACAATCGTGCTCAGGGAGCTGAGATGAGCGGTAAAGCGGTCATATCCCTCACGATAATCATCAATATCCGCTTGGTTATGGGGGGACTCATGTTTTTGATCCTGCTTCAGCTCATCGAGTGTTTCCCTGATCACGTCCTGCATACTGTCCAGCGCCCGAGTTGCTCGTGCAGTAGTACTGCTGAGGTAGCGCTCATCCCGTCCGAAGGTGGTCTGACGCGCCAGTTTTTCTTCCATACCGTGCTGGGCATAAAAGCGCAGGCGGAACTGCGCATCCTTCTCTTTCGCCTGCCATTCACCGAGTGTTTCTCCTGATGTTTTCAGACGACGATACTCGCGTAACTTGTCAAGGACGACCTCTTCCTGCTGGCGGATTTTGTTTCGCACGGCAGCCAGGCGTTCTCCAACCAGTTTTTCAATCAGGTCGTGTTCAAATCCGGCCCCGGTATTGGACAGATCTTTCTGGCCAAAATACACCGGCTTGTGCAGCACCGTTTCCCTCAGCGTCACCCCGTGCTGGATCTGTCCGTCAAAAATGATCTGCGGCTCCTGACCGAAGATACGGACTATCTGATAGGTCCGCCCGTGACGGCATACGGCCTCAACGGTAATCTTCCCCCCGCTTTTGAGTAAATTACTGACCAGATTTTCTTTGTAATCGCGGTCAGAAGCCTTCTCGCCAAACGGAATGTCCAGGGCATACCGGAGCCCTTCAAGGATGGAGGATTTGCCGCTGCCGCGGATTCCTATCAGGGTGTTCAGCTCCGGAGATAATTTCACTACTGTTCCGCCAAGCGAACCGGCTCCCTCGAATGCTATCTGGCGGATATGGCTGTGCCTCAGTGCTGGTTTCTCCCTGCTGACGCGGTGCGGGAAATCCTGTAGCGCAAAGCGGACAGCCTCAAAACTGTAATCCCCCAGTTTCAGATAGCTGGCGACCTTTCTGGCACCAATGTGATCCAGCGTTTTGGCATCGCATCCCTGGACTTCGGCAGGGTAGCGTTCACCGAGCACGTCCTTAATTTTGACCCGCAGGTCGTGGGTCATCACCTTCTGAAATCCCGTTACGCGCCGGCGGATAAGCTCGTTATCAAAAAGCTCTCTGATCCTGCCAGGGCTCAGCCCGCCCCATAATCCGTTAGGGGCCTCCACGTGGGCAAACACAATAAAGTAATCCCGTTCGTACCGGTCAAGGCGCTGGATAGTCTGTGTTATATTTTCTGTTGAACGGGCATTTTCGTTCTCAAAATTATCAATGCCCGCAAACGTGGAAGTCAGGAAACTTTCAATATGGTTTGTCTGCTGCGGATTGATAAACCATTCATCAGCAAACACTACTAGTGTGTGTACACCGGCTTGGCCATCATTAACGGATAGCTCCACGCCGGGAAGCAGTTCTATGCCTTCATGGCGCGCAGCTTTGCGCAGTGCCTTAAACTCACCGGGATCGAATTTATTGTGATTGGTGATCACGCCGACGCCCACTTCAGCCGCTTTCAGGGCACTGACGTAGTCGCGAATATATCTGTCGGATTCACCGGCATAGCGAAATTCTTTATCTGCACGGGTATGAAGATGAAAATCTACCTTGACCCAGCAGGAGCCATTCTCAAATACAGGATACATTCCTTGATACCTTTATTCAGTTGCTGATAAATGCCCGAAGGCTTTGAATAATTTTATTCATATTAAGGCGATTTCGTTCCGGCTTCATTTTATTTCCGTCAAGGGTTAATCAATATTTGATCTGAACCCGAAGCACATGTAACGGTTACGCATGAGAGGTGGGCTTTCTTTCCGGTGTGCTGATTGCAGCAACAGAGTGTGATGATTGTTGCCTATCATGCAATGTTGAAATAAAAGCAATAATAATTGGTAATTATTGCTTTATTTGTATTAGTTTCTTTCACTTCTCGCAGAGATCCGAAAACTCCTGGTTCCGGATCCGCAGATCCTTCGCTGCCGTCCGTTGGCCAGATTTCACAGGATGTTGTGTTCATGCCCGCTGACATAACACTGTATGTTGTGTTTATTCCCGTGTTCGCGAGCCAGTCATCAGCGGCAGAAAAGATCACTTCGCTTATTCACTGATCGTGATCAACTTCCTGAAATTCCTGAATCCTATAAAAATCGGATCATGAAAAAACAGTTATTCTGTAATTTAGCATGGTTACTACATTGCTGGTTATTACTGCCATGGTTACTTTTTGTGTTGGTTATTGATGTGAGTGTTAATAATAGCCTGATAACAATATTCCATTGCCTGAGGCATGCTATAGCGTAATACTGGTGTATACTTAATTGTGTATAGAGAGTATGTAGGATGAGGTGCATTATGAAGCAGCGCATTACAGTCACCGTCGACAGTGACAGCTATCAGTTGCTCAAGGCATATGATGTCAATATCTCCGGTCTGGTAAGCACCACCATGCAGAATGAAGCCCGTCGTCTGCGTGCCGAACGCTGGAAAGCGGAAAATCAGGAAGGGATGGCTGAGGTCGCCCGGTTTATTGAAATGAACGGCTCTTTTGCCGACGAGAACAGGGACTGGTGAAATGCAGTTTAAGGTTTACACCTATAAAAGAGAGAGTCGTTATCGTCTGTTTGTGGATGTCCAGAGTGACATTATTGACACGCCCGGGCGACGGATGGTGATCCCCCTGGCCAGCGCCCGCCTGCTGTCAGATAAAGTCTCCCGTGAGCTTTACCCGGTGGTGCATGTCGGGGATGAAAGCTGGCGCATGATGACCACCGATATGGCCAGTGTGCCGGTCTCCGTTATCGGGGAAGAAGTGGCCGATCTCAGCCACCGCGAAAATGACATCAAAAACGCCATTAACCTGATGTTCTGGGGAATATAAATGTCAGGCTCCGTTATACACAGCCAGTCTGCAGTCATGGTACCGGCAGTGTATTCTGCCGGACAGCCTGCATCGCTGCCTGTTGCCATTGATTATCCGGCTGCGCTGGCACTCCGCCAGATGTCGATGGTTCATGATGAACTGCCAAAATACCTGCTCGCCCTTGAAGTGAGTGCCCTGCTCCATTACGTCCCGGATCTGCGCCGCAAGATGCTGCTGGCCACACTGTGGAACACCGGTGCGCGCATTAATGAAGCACTGGCGCTGACGCGGGGGGATTTTTCGCTCGCGCCTCCGTATCCGTTTGTGCAGCTGGCCACTCTGAAGCAGCGGACAGAAAAAGCAGCCAGGACGGCAGGAAGAACGCCAGCCGGGCAGCAGACTCACCGGCTGGTTCCGCTCTCTGACTCCTGGTACGTCAGCCAGCTGCAGACGATGGTGGCAACACTGAAAATCCCCATGGAACGGCGTAATAAACGAACAGGCAGGACAGAGAAAGCGCGGATCTGGGAAGTGACGGACAGAACGGTCAGGACCTGGATTGGGCAGGCGGTTGCCGCCGCTGCTGCTGACGGTGTGACGTTCTCTGTTCCGGTCACACCACATACGTTCCGCCATTCCTATGCGATGCACATGCTGTATGCCGGTATACCGCTGAAGGTTCTGCAGAGTCTGATGGGGCATAAGTCCATCAGCTCAACGGAGGTCTACACGAAGGTGTTTGCACTGGATGTGGCTGCACGGCACCGGGTGCAGTTTTTGATGCCTGAGTCTGATGCTATTGCGATGCTGAAACAATTATCCTGAGAATAAATGCTCTTGCCTTGCTTCCATTACTGCTGCTGAATGGTTGGATGTCAGTAAAACGGAATAAAGCTTTTGAGGTCAGCTTGGATATCGAATTTATTGTACTATAAGGGCTTCCCCGAACAGTCAACGGTTATCGATTCGGCCCCTGTTGTCAACAACGGATGAAAAGTGATCCACTTATATCTCCACCAACGGCCCAATATTGATCCACCGTTTTACTCAGGATTAGCTTCTGCTATAACCCCGGCCTTTCGTTTCTGTCTGAGTCGATAGCTTTCTCCTTTGATTTGAACGACATGTGAGTGGTGTAAGATACGGTCTAGCATCGCTGAGGTCAGTGCTGCATCACTGGCGAACGTTTGATCCCACTGCCCGAACGGCAGATAGCCTATTTCATCAATGATGAGCAGGCGGGGGGCCATTACTCCACGCTGAAGCGTCGTTTTATAACGGCCCTGACGTTGTGCCGTAGATAACTGAAGTAACAGATCTGCTGCTGTTGTGAAGCGAACTTTGATACCTGCACGGACTGCTTCATAGCCCATCGCTATTGCCAGATGGGTTTTCCCCACACCTGATGGCCCCAGTAATACGATATTTTCATTACGTTCTATGAAGCTGAGTGAGCGTAACGACTGGAGTTGCTTCTGCGGTGCTCCGGTGGCGAATGTGAAGTCATACTCTTCGAACGTTTTCACCGCCGGGAAGGCTGCCATTCGGGTATACATCGCCTGTTTACGTTGATGACGTGCCAGTTTTTCTTCATGAAGCAGATGCTCCAGGAAGTCCATATAACTCCATTCCTGGTCTACTGCCTGTTGTGACAGCGCAGGCGCTGCGCTTATAAGGCTTTCCAGTTGCAACTGCCCGGCGAGCGCCATCAGTCGTTGATGTTGCAGTTCCATCATCACGCCACTCCTCTGCAGAATGAGTCGTAGATGGAGAGTGGATGATGCAGGGGGTGTTTGTCGAAGTTCACCAGATTTTCATCAAGATGCACGTCATACTCTTTTTTCTCCGGAGGCAGTGCCAGCATGGACTGCTGCTCTTCGAGCCAGCGATCGCAGGGACGGGCCTGGATTGTTTCATGCTTTCGTTGGTTAGCGACATCGTGCAGCCAGCGCAGACCGTGGCGGTTGGCTGTTTCAACATCGACAGTGATCCCCATCGGGCGCAGGTGAGTCATTAGTGGGATGTAAAAACTGTTACGGGTGTACTGCACCATCCGTTCCACCTTACCTTTAGTCTGTGCCCTGAAGGGGCGACACAGTCGGGGAGAGAAGCCCATCTCCTTGCCGAACTGCCACAGCGAAGGATGGAACCGGTGCTGACCGGTCTGATATGCGTCACGTTGCAGAACCACAGTTTTCATATTGTCATACAACACTTCGCGCGGCACACCACCAAAGATGTCAACGCCACGATGTTTGACCGTTACCGTCTTATATCACTGGCGCTGACACTACCGGGTAAACGAAGACAAAAGTCCGCCATTGCCAAATATACTGAACCGGCAATTTAACCCCGCCGCATCAAACCGCGTCTGGTGCGGCGACATCAGTTTTATTCGCCTGCAGGACAAATGGTGTTATCTCGCGCTCGTGTTGATTTATATTCACGGCGGATTATCGGTTCAGCCCTCTCATTAACCGCTGATGCTGAGTTGGTTTGTAGGGCTTTGCGTAATGCACTGGAAATACGACCGATGATGGCCGCATGCTGCTTCATTCAGATCAAGGTGTTCAGTATAAAAGTAATAAATACAGAAAGTTACTCTGCCGTTATGGGGTAATGCAAAGTATGAGTCGCAGAGGGAATTGCCTGGATAATTCGCCGATGGAAAGTGTCTTTCGCAGCCTTAAAAGTGAATGGCTTCCGAAAGGTGGTTATGGTGATTTTAGCCATGTGGTACGCGATATAAACCAGTGGATTAATGGTTATTACAACGTTTATCGACCTCACACGAACAACGGTGGTTTACCGCCTTGCTTACATGAAGAAAAGTGAAAACAGGTTATCCCGGTGTCCTGATTTTGTGATCCACTACATTCTTTTTTCAACCTAGCTCCGAAAAAAGATAGTTACGGTCCCTTATTCCGAGCAGGTGAGCCGGGGCTAGCAGTCGCACAGGATGTTCTGAGATTACCCAGCAGAGATCCGTAACGTCATATACACAACGAACGGCTTGAGTCGGTTGAACAATGTGATCAAACATCCAAGAAACATAAGGTGTTCCCGACGAGCGAGGCCGTAAAAAAAGGGGGATTTGATAATCTTGGTCGTATCACAGAAATGGACAATACCGCTTTATTATCAAGTTTGGTGACAGCCATGACAGTCACTTTTGAACAAAGAAATTTACCCTAAAATGGGCAACAGACTCAAATTTAGGAGTTTACACATCACATTTAACATTAAGAACATGTATAAATAAGAAACTTCCATTGATAATGGGGGTGACTTGAAGTAAGCCTTATTTTTCACCTCCTTTGTATTCAAAGGAGGTTTTTTTATCTTATTTATCTAAATAAATACTTAATCCATCTGTTATTTAACAAATCGGACGTTTTTTTGCGCACTTGATAACTCTTACTTTCGCTGATATCAATTTTGAGAAAATTAATATCAGATGAATAAAGTATAATATTTTCTAGGTAATATTAATAATATTAAATTAATCAGAACCACCCGCTATATGGGTGGTTCTGAGTTTTAGACTTGTTTTAATGAAGCTAGCAACTTTCGTACAAATGCATCTGCAGGTAGCGGTGATGATAATGCAATGCCTTTTAAATATTTAACTCCTCTTTCAATCATATAACCTGCCTGTTTCTTCGTTTCTATACCATCAGCAATAACATCTATATGCAGTTGTTTTGATAAATCAATAATTGTAGTTGCTATTATATCTGTTAAACTATTGCTTTCTATATCATGGAACATTGTTTTATGTAGGTTTACATAGGAGAAAGGTATATTTTGCAAGTGTGAAAGCTCAGCATATCCCATACCGAAATCATTAAGCGATAAATAAACATTATTATTTCTGATACGTCTTAAAGAAGACTGGTATCTTCTTATTATGTAAAGTTCTTCTTTAGTTGAAAACTGCAAGACAAGTCTTATCCGTTCCGTTCCGAAAACTTTAATAAAATGTAAACACTCCCTTTCTATATCACAGGTAAGAATATCTTCAGGATTAATGTTTATCGTAATAAAAAAACCATGTGGAAGATTATTTTTAATTGGTGAGAATAGTTTGTTGATATGTCCAAACAAATAAGATATTTTGTTATCATTGGGGTTATAATTAATTCTGTCAGAATCTAGTGCAAAAGCACTACCATCTGAATTTTTTAACGCAATAGTAACATCACATCCAGCAATATTTCCATTTTTTGCGTTATAGATTGGTTGGTAATATATGTTGTAGTGCGCCATACTCTCCCCTTTAGATGAAACAACTGGTAAAACAGAACTATTAAAATTATCACAGATGATATTTTTAGGTTGTAGGTAGACTTTAAATCTTAAAAAAACATCTCGCCATAAAGTCAGATCGCTTTTTACGTTAAGTTTTTTATATAATTTCATTTTTTGGCACGAGACTGTTTTGATACTTCTGTTTCTTCGCTTGGAAATCTCATTCACAGAATACCCCTTCAGTAATTGAGATAATAACTCTATCTCTATTTCAGATAGAAGACAGGGAAGTTCAATATTTACAATTGAATCATAATCAATTAGGTTTAGCTTTATTTTTATAGTATTCATAAAGAGTCTCATGAAATATATTAATCATCCCCATCTAATGTGAGGATGATAGATAAAGTATATTTTCTGCAATAAATTGCATTACCTTGGCATTTGTTTTTTCTATTGTTGGAATTTGTTTTTAAGGTGCTGAAAACTTTCAAACTTTACTCTTGAGCAGAGGACATCCTTTTTAACATTTAGCCCTCTTACCAATAATTCAATTGAATCTTTATTCATGAATGTTCTGTTATCATCAAGAAAACGATACCCCTCTGCAATTTTATGATAATCATTTATATAATCGCTATATTTCTCGGGGTCCTCTTCACTTAAAAAAACCAAGGCTTCAATACATCCACTGTTGATATTTTTTGTAAGCTCCATCTGTCCGTGTTCATATTTTTTTATGCTATCCGAACCATAAATTATTGCGAACATATCTTCGGGGATATCTTCTTTCTTTAAATTATTATTAGTACACCCTGTCATGTATACGCTTAAAATAATAATAATTAAATATCGAAATATAATCATCATATTATCCACACGTAATCATTACATTAAATGTAATCACTTGTATACATCGGAATATACATGTATTTCTTTGTAGTAATCATTCGCTTCAATTAAATTTGTTATCACAAAATAAAACATAATGACAAGAACAAGGAGTAAGATAACATTCTCGAATTTCATATTTTTAACTTTCTCTCGCTTTTACTAACTCAGATACATTGTTTTGCACTTCGTCAGTCACCTTGTTTACAATCCCTGTAATACATCCGCCATTGCGAATCTCCAGAAATCGATAGCTAACTTCTCCTTGTAAAAAACCATTTTCATAAACATCTAACGTGGAGCAACAGCATTCACCATACAATTCACCATTTAAAATCATTTTTTCACATAAAACCCTACCATTAACAACTCCTCCTTTATCAATAAATACCACACCATTGTTAGTATTTATATTACCATTAATTTTTCCGTGAATTATTATTTTTTCACCAGAACTAATATCGCCAACAAACGAAGTATTTTTTGAAATAATTGTCGTGGTCGAATCACTTTCCTTTATTTTTCCTTTAGAAAACATATTCTCTCCAATAAAATATAAAGTATATAAAATGATTATCAGTAATACAGAAATGATATAAAAGAGCAATGAATAAAATCCAGTCCCCCATAACACAATTAGAGAAAACCAACACAGTGATGCGATCCAAAATAACATAAATTGATAATGAGGGCAGTAAGCCCTCATTCCTGTTTATAAGTCCATAACTTTTTTCATTTTCCCATAAATACCTACAAATGAGGCGTTATCGACTCGTACACATACCATATCTAGTTTAGAATCAAGAACGCTAGCCATTAACTCTTTAGAGTCTTTATTCATTAAATCAACATTTCTTTTATAAAAATAGTATGCATCATTTATCTCATCGAACTGATTTCTATACATGCTAAACTTATCCGTGTTTAATTTTTGCAGTAGCGAAAAGCTCCTTGAGCATTGTGATTGAGCTTGTATTTTCTCCTGGGATCGAGGTATTATTTTTAGCTGCGTATTAACATACGTAGCATTTGCATCCCTGGAGGCAAATCTATTAGATGAACAACCTGATAACATGAATACAGCACAGGAAAAAACAGACAGAAATAAGACGCGCCTATTAAACATAATATCTCCTTTGATTTGTCAAAAGAATATGATACGCTTCGGTAGATGATGCTATAATATTATCTCTAATATATTTATATAAAGAATCACTATATGGAAGAATAAAATAAGTTGTAAGCCCCCCAAGATAATTAACTAATGTTCTCGCATTAATGTTAAGAAAATTCACCATTTCAGCAAAAGAAAATCCTTTTTTTATACAGGCAATAATCACCTGTTTTTTTCCTGTAAATACAGATATATGGTAGAGGCCACATAAAAATAAAAAGCATATAAGCAAGTTACTATTACAATAACGAAGTTTTTTTAAATGTCTACTCCAGTTGCGTATGCTATCTTTTGTATCCAGAAAAAAGATGTTTCTTGGTTTTTCTTTGCTGTGTATAAACCTATCGGAACAGAGAAATATTATATTTTCTTTTCTCCTCTCCTTAAATAACTGTATTAATTTGTAGGCAACATCCTCTATTTTAAAAAACCTTAAATCATAGATCTTAATACTACGGCAATAACACCTGTCATCAAAATACTTTTCGTGCAGTAGCTGCTCTATTGCAATCTTTGTATATGTGCAATCAGTATTTATACAATACATCTTATAATTATGTGATTTGGTTGTTTTGATGCTCTGAAAATTTAATTAGATAACTTGATATGTTATCTATTAAAATATTTATACGCCTGCAACCATCAATTTCTACAATACTTACCTTGCTATCTTCTCCCGTCCTTTTTAAAATAACAGATTTTATCTCTTTTATCATCAGGTCTATTTTTTCATTATCTGTCATATCATCTTCTTAAAAGAAGCCCTCTTTTTGAGGGCAGGCACAAAGTCGGAGTTTATATTGTTTATTATAATGAATGCTGCCCCCCCATTTTATGGGTATTATTATGATGAAAAATAAGTGTTATTTTCCAATTTTATTATTTAGCATTATTTGATTTTAAAATTATAAAATCCTTTATGTTAAATCAAAACAAAAAGGAGAAAGAATAGTTACGCTGTGTTATCATCATGTTAACTCTTTGGGCTATAAACTAAACACCTCCTGTCCGTGATAATTTTTTTTATTTTAAACGTGAAAATTCTTAAAGAAAATGTAATGAATTGAATAAAGCATAAATTGTTAACATAGTTTATTAACACATTGAAAACTATAACTTTTATTGTTGTTTAAATTTGTGATTATTCTTATAGTTATCATTTTTTAAATGACTAGCGTCTAAAAAATAAATACCAAATAAGAGTTATTCTGTGTTATCTAATATCTGAATACTTGAACATTAAGTAATCAGATACATAAAACTGAATTTAACATAAAATAAATTGTACGCCTAATTGTTGTATAGATTAAATTGTAGTGCTGTTTTAGCACTAACACATCACAGCTATCGCTGATTTCAATGGATTAGACTCATGAAGGCATACGGAACGGAGTTTTTCTCAATGCATGCTCAAAACTTGTCGGACTAAGCACACGGCTGAAGGCAAAGCGGCCAGTGCGGATTCTTTGTTATTTATTCGGTGTTCACCGTACCGTTTATTGCGCGCAGGTGAAGCGTCCTGTTTATGTACAAAGAATTGAATTACGAAGCCGGGCAATCAGCCAGACGTTGCGCCAGAGTGGTGTTGATGCAGGCCAGTGGCTGGCACGGTTGAAGAAGCAACAGGACACCATCTGCCAGATGGATGAATACAACCGCCTGCTCTCATCGCAGGTGGCGACTTATACTTCCGAAATCAACCGGCTGAAGGCGCTGGTTGCAAAACTGCAGCGCATGCGGTTCGGTAAAAGCTCAGAAAAACTTCGCGCAAAAATCGAACGGTAAATACAGGAAGCACAGGAGCGAATCAGCGCACTTCAGGAGGAAATGGCAGAAACACTGGTGAGCAATATGACCCGGCACTGCCATCTTCCCTGCGCCTGTCTTCAGCCCGTAAATCGTTACCAGCCTCACTTCCCTATGAAGCCAGGGTCATCCGGCCGGAAGAGGAATGCTGCCCGGCCTGTGGTGGTGAGCTCAGCCCTCTGGGGTGTAATGTGTCAGAGCTGCTAGAGCTTATCAGCTGCACCTTTAAGGTTATCGAAACACAACGCCCGAAACAGGCCTGTTGCCGGTGCAACTATATCGTGCAGACACCTGAGCCTTCAGCAGTTATGCCGGACCGGGGCTTTAGGCCCATGTAGTCACCGGGAAATATGCAGACCATCTGCCGTTATACCGCGAGTCAGAAATATACCGTCGCCAGGGCGTGTAGCTGAGGCGTGCCACGCTGGATCTGTTCCGTTACGAACTACTGAGCTGCTGTATAACATACTGCGCCAGTATGTGCTGATGGCCGGTAAAACTCGAACCGTCCGGCAGTGGTGCTACGTCCGTGATGACCGTGATGCCGGCTCAGAGATGCCCCCGGCGGTCTGGTTCGCGTACAGTCCGGCTGGAAAGGTATCCATTCACAAAATCACCTGGCTGGTTACAGCGGTGTGCTTCAGGCCGATGCTTACGGTGGCTACCGGGCGTTATACGAATCAGGCAGAATAACGGAAGCCGCGTGTATGGCACATATTCGGGGAAAAATCCACAATGTGCATGCAAGAGCGCCAACCGACGTCACCACGGAAGCTCTGCAGCGTATCAGTGAACTGTATGCCATCGAGGTTGCGGTCCGGGGCTGTTCAGCAGAACAGCGTCTGGTGGCAAGAAAAGCCAGAGCTGCGCCACTGATGCAGTCACTGTACGACTGGATACAGACTCAGATGAAAACACTGTCACGTCACTCGGATACGGCAAAAGCGTTTGCATACCTGCCGCAGTAGCGGGATGCTCGGAACGTGTACTGCAGTAATGGTTGGGTGGAAATCGACAACAACATCGCAGAGATCGACTTACGGGGAGTGGCCATAGGCCGGAAGAACTGGCTCTTCGCGGGTTCCGACAGTGGTGGCTAACATGCGGCGGTACTGTACTCGCTGATCGGCACATGCCGTCTGAATAATGTGGAGCTGGAAAAATGGCTGCGTTACGGCATTGAACATATCCAGGACTGGTCGGCAAACTTGGTACGCGATCTGTTACCCTGGGAAGTTGATCTGACCGCTCAGTAAATATCAATACTGTTCTGGTGAGCCGTTTACTTGCATAGTGCTCAGGAAACACAACCGCGTGATGGCCATCTGATGTTGCATTCAGATCAAGGTGTTCAATATAAAAGCAATAAATACAAAATTTTACTCTGCCGTTATGAGGCGATGCAAAGTATGAGTCGCAGAGGGAATTACCTGGATAATTCGCCGATGGGAAGAGTCTTTCGCAGATTTAAAAGTAAATGGCTTGCGAAGGGTGGTTATGGTGATTTTAGTCATGCAGTACGCGATATAAAGCAGTAGATAAATTGTTATTACAACGTTTATCGACATCATACAAACAATGGTGGTTTATCGCCTTGCTTACATGAAGAAAAGTGGAAACAGGTTATTCCAGTGTCCTGATTTTGTGAACCACTACAAACAACCCTGAATATATGTAATAGCAAAGTTGTTATGTACTCTCTTGACTAAGTTAAGATGTCTGTCATGTAGCTTTACCATTGTGATATTATTATGAACACTCATGCAAAGGAGTTTTTCATTTTGGGGGACGTAAATCGACTTAAAAAACTTCAGGATAGTATCAAGCGACACATGAGAAAATAAGTGGCCATATGTCGCTTGACTACCTTCAATCAGTAAAGATGCTCTCTTTGCGTTACTGAGAGCAAAGGTCTATTGATATGGCTAAAATTCATAGGAGAAAGCCTGGCAATAATAATTCTCCGTAGTTCTTTCCCCCCTATATAATCTCAACACATTCCGCAAGCGCTATATCAACTTTTGGCAGACGCTCATTTGTGATGTCTAACTGTTCAAAGAAACATTTTCTTGCTTATGGTTAAAACTGATCCCGGGAGCATCATAAATGGCAATAACAAATGTTATTCGTTATTAATAATAATAGACAGTCTCCCATGTGTCATTTTATTTTAGAGTGGCCGTCATGTGAAATTTCTTTTTATCTTTATAGTCATATCTATTATCATTTTTAAATTTTGTAAATATAGCAATTTTTGTTTGAAAAACATATTCATCAATGATGTGTAAAGTATAAAAAGCATGATGGCGACAATAATTTTATCACCAGTCTCTCCAACAAAAATACCATCTATGCTACCTCCATTAACGATACAAATAGCCGAATACGATAGGCATAAAATTGATATAATTGCTGTTTTCCCGCCTCCCCATAAGAAACATTTTGATTTTATTTTGGGAATTCTTACCTGTATACAGTTTGACACATATGTCAACTCTTCTAATGAATAAGGTAACAATGCTTCAATATGTTGCTCATCACTATCAATGTCATATATTAATTCATTGACCACCTCCCCTTTAAAATTATATATATACCTTATTGTATTAATTACAGGAACTGATAAATATGTAACTCCCATAATGACATTAATAAAATAAAGAGATAGTGCGCTAATAAAACTCAAGTTACTTTTTGTATTAAACGGTCCATATGTCAAAGTAATTATGGCAAGAAGAAAAAAAGAAATAACAGAGATGCAAAAAGATATTTTTTGCACCTTACTCAACCGTTCAGCAATTCTGTTTACTTTCATGTGCGGAGTATAAGAACTCATTTCATTTATTGTTCTCATAATATGATTAACTCTATACATCACTCCTCCAGGTTAAATGGCTTCTTTTTGTCTTTTAATAGTATATTTACATAAGCATGATTTCTTTAAGTTCAACTTGAGAATAAATCAACCGCAATGATTAATTTCATACCGCAAGGCCTAACGCTGATATTACCCCATATAAAAAAGATATTAAAAACAACATAATCATAACTCCACCTGAAAATATAAATATACTTAAGGCAAAAAGTCCAGAGCATGATACTTTGTTATCATAAAACCACATGACTATTACTGTAGACCAAAGTACAACCCCTATCCAAAACATATAATCGATCATATACACTGTCGGAAATTATTTGATTCGAATCAACAACATACAAAACATATATTTACTTTGATTATGGTAGATACATGCACAAAAAAGAAAAATATTAATGTTACATTTGATAAAACATTCTATTTCCACATGTTTATTTTTTCAACTCATCAATCATTCCCCTGATTATTTCTTTATCATTTGCGTCCAAACCGTCTGTGCTGAAATCTATTAATTCTAACTCGTCCTCATTGAAGGATAATTCTCGAATTATATGAAGATGATTACAATTTGATGTATCTCTCTTTTTCGTTAGCTTCTTACAAAAAAAGTAACGTCCAGATTGTTGATAAAGATAGTATGTAAATTCGCCATGATATCTTACCATTATTACCTCAAAAAACCAATGACAGAATATAGCAATCATCCTGCAAATAATTTGCTGGACGATTGCTAACCCTCACCAGTAACGATTAAAAATAATAATTGCCACCAAGAATAAAACTCAAGTTGCGATCATTATTTATTGAGTATGAGGATGATAATAAAAGACGTGCATCCTTCAAAAATTCAAATTCAACACCACTCTTAAGAACGAAGTTATCCGATGTATTATATTCAACCATATCTGAATCAAAGTTAGTACGACTATAATTTCCAGTTTTAAATGAATACCCCCCACCAAACCATACATCGACTACAGATTGTTTTATATAATCTTTAAACATTGCTTCATCATTGGAAGTCGATTCATGAGTTTTTCGATAAGAGAAAAGCACTCCTGGTTCAATAATAGTTAGCGAATTCGGATAAGTTATTTTCCCTCCCTGAAGATCTTCAACTACACCTCCAGACAACTCAGTATGCGAAAGGTATAACTTAGGTTCAACGTAGAAATCGCTTGGTTGTATGCCACCTATATTTTTTAGATAACCAACCTCACCTGTCAGGCGAAAACCATTTACACCATAATCAGCCTTGAAATTATTTGTTGAACTGACGCTGTTATCATAATCCATGTATTGTATAGACGAATAAGTCCACAGCCCCTGACGTTCTGACTCATTTAGTCCATCACTGATATTTTGTTGAAATACATGATAAAGCCCAAGAGTATAACCGTCTACATTTCCGGTAGCTCTTTTATTATTTGTTGACGTTGTTTTGTTAGCGGCACTCCCCATCCCGCCCATTATCCCGATATGTGAATAGTTATATCCATCAGTCCAATTGTATATATCCCCTCCAATCATCATAGTATTTAAACTATAACTGGTCTTGAGATTATCATACACCTCACTATTACTACCTGAGTTGTTGTTAATTTGAATCCACATCCCATTGTTATATAAGTTTTCAAACAATGTAGGATAACGATGTTGCCCGGGGATGTCATACCGTTGTAGAGCAAACATATCTAACATACTTTTACTATTGTTTATAAACGCACCTGGCTCAGGACGCATATCCACACTCAGATACCAATTCTTCCTTTTCTTGTTCAGCGCATACTCCCAGGCCCCCACATCAATGTAGTCACCTGTCACCTTATACTCCTTACCATTCTTAATCAGTGAGTTAAGGTAAAAACTACCTGATGAGTCCCCATTAACCTCAACAAGAAGAATGTCGCCACCTTTCTTTATTTTATTTTTACTGTTTGTCGTGACAACTATACCTGAACTCCCGGATGTATCACCTTTAACATGCATCACATCCGCCTCTTTCTGCCCGAAAATCCCGAACTGTACACCGGAACCATCATGTGCAACATAATCTTTATCCAGATACACATCTGATGAAGCACTTCCGTCAGAAAGATAAATCATCCCTTTATTATCTATCCCTGTCATATGCTGCGAGTATCCGTTAAAGTCAACCTGTGCTTCTTTGCTGACATTCAGTATACCATCAACGGCATCATTCCCCCTTGCATCCAGTCGGGTTCCGTCATAAACATTTATCTGCCCTTTCCAGTCATTTGTTCCTGACAGAGAAACTGTCCCTCTGTTTACATTTATGACAGTGTCTGCACATGAACCGGAATCCATACAAATGAAATTAGTTGAGAGTGTATAGCCATTAACACCATCAAAATTTACTTCCGCATAACCATCTCCTGCTCCCATAGATACAGGATTGAACTGTCCGGAATTCATATTACTAACATTCACGATTGCTTTACTGCCCAGTCCTGTAGCAAGTGAAATGTTGTTGGCATTAGTTACTGCATTATCCTGAAGATTCAGTACTGCAAAACTATTATTACCTTTTGCCAAAGTTAATGAACCATCACCATAAACTGATGCATCATTAATGGTGACTAACGACTGGCTGTAATCACCTTCACCAATGGTTGATTCCTGAGATGAACCGAAATTAAATATGGAATTTCCAGTTATACTTATAGAATTTTTTGAATATGCACCATTACCAATATTTATACGTTCTCCTTTAAACACAGAGTGATCAGATATAGAAAGATTAGTTATGGCATTATCACCTTTACCGATGATGATTCCATCAGATGCAACAAATTTACTGTTATCCAATGATAAATCTGTTTTGACTCCGGAACCAGCACCGAGTATACCATTCCCAAGATTAATATCTGAGTTTTTGTAAATCAACGTAGCTTCTGAACCATCACCTTTTGCTACTGTATAATCCCCTACAACAGATATTTCTGAATTATTAGCGCTCATAGAAACAACTGCATTGTTAGCCGTCCCAAGCAACAGGCCGCCACTATAAAGCTGAGAATGCTCAACAGACATTTCTGCTTCTGTACTATTCCCCTGTCCGAGAACCAGGCTGCCACCTATATTCAGTACACTATCTTTTACTGAAAATTTTGCTTTAGCCTGATCTCCAACGCCAATACTAGCATTCCCTTTTATTAACATGTTACTACCAGCCCCGACAGAAACATTAGCTATAGTGGAGCTGCCTTTACCTATATCAATATTCCCAGCGGCATGGAAAGTTGAGTTGTCAAGTTTTAGTAATGTATGAGATTTTTCGCCCACACCGACATATCCATTACCGATATTAATTTTTGAATCAGAGTAGTCCAGCGTTGCAGATGCGTTATTACCTTTTGCGACCGTGAAAGTATTGCCGCTGCTAATCGTTGCTCCGTTTCCGGTCATTGTCACTGCTGCTGTATCGCCTTCACCAATCGACATGGAGTTCGCAGATAAATCTGCATTGTCCACAATCACTTTGGCTGAAGCGGCGTTACCTTGCGCAATAGACATATTCCCGGATACTTTTATGGATGACTGGGGGCTTAGCGTCAGGTCTGTCTGAGTTTCCTGCCCCTGTCCCATAATTACATCACCGGTTGCAGCTAACGCAGAATCCTTCAACGTCAGCACTGTCTGGGCTTTTTCACCCCCACCGATATATCCATTACCGATATTAATTTTTGAATCAGAGTAGTCCAGCGTTGCAGATGCGTTATTACCTCTTGCGACCGTGAAAGTATTGCTGCTGCTAATCGTTGCTCCGTTTCCGGTCATTGTCACTGCTGCTGTATCGCCTTCACCAATCGACATGGAGTTCGCAGATAAATCTGCATTGTCCACAATCACTTTGGCTGAAGCGGCGTTACCTTGCGCAATAGACATATTCCCGGATACTTTTATGGATGACTGGGGGCTTAGCGTCAGGTCTGTCTGAGTTTCCTGCCCCTGTCCCATAATTACATCACCGGTTGCAGCTAACGCAGAATCCTTCAACGTCAGCACTGTCTGGGCTTTTTCACCCCCACCGATATATCCATTACCGATATTAATTTTTGAATCAGAGTAGTCCAGCGTTGCAGATGCGTTATTACCTTTTGCGACCGTGAAAGTATTGCCGCTGCTAATCGTTGCCCTGTTTCCGGTCATTGTGACTTTAGCAGCCTCACCTCCCCCCAGAGACAGAGAGTCAGCAGACAGCACTGCATTAGTGACTGTCACATCTACCGAAGCAGAATTTCCCTGGGCCACTGACATCTCGCCGCTCACATTTACTGACGACTTATCATTTAATGTCAGGTTTGTTTGGGTTGTATTTCCCTGCCCGATAAAAACCTTACCACTGGCAGTCAGTGCCGAATTATTCAGCTCCAGCTGGGTCTTAGCAGCCTCGCCCTCTCCGATATAACCGCTACCGATATCTATTTTCGAATCAGTGTAATCTAGCGTCGCTGATGCATTATTACCTTTTGCAACAGTGAAGGTATTTTTACTGTTGACAGTAGCTCCCGAACCGGTCATTGTGACTTTAGCAGCCTCACCTCCCCCCAGAGACAGAGAGTCAGCAGACAGCACTGCATTAGTGACTTTCACATCTACCGAAGCAGAACTTCCCTGGGCCACTGACATCTCGCCGCTCACATTTACTGACGACTTATCATTTAATGTCAGGTTTGTTTGGGTTGTATTTCCCTGCCCGATAAAAACCTTACCACTGGCAGTCAGTGCCGAATTATTCAGCTCCAGCTGGGTCTTAGCAGACTCGCCCTCTCCGATATAACCACTACCGATATTTATCGTCGAATCAGTGTAATTCAGCGTCGCTGATGCATTATTACCTTTTGCAACAGTGAAGGTATTTTTGCTGCTGACAGAAGCTCCTGAACCGGTCATTGTGACATCAGCATTATCTCCCTCACCAACTGATAGCGAACCAGTATTTAACTGCGAAGAAGATATATTTATATTAGCCTGTGTACCTTTACCTTTAGCCAAAGTCATATCACTGATGCTTGTTACAACAGAGCCATTCTTAATATCAAATTTAGTTATGGAGCCATCGCCACTTCCGATGGTAGAGACTCCATTCACTGACAGGTTTGAGGCATCTAATTCTAGTTTAGCATTCGAGTTATTTCCTGTAGCTACAGTAAAATCCCCGGTTGAGGATATAGAGCTTCCACTAGCCGCGCTTACAGAAATATTAGATTTACTCCCAATACCTACAGCAATACTTTTATCAACACGCAGGTTTGAACTATTGTCCATATTTAACTCTAACTGGCCTGCAGCAGAAATGCCTCCTTTCATGTCCCCATGAATCAAGAAATTACTTCCATTTTTTATATTTATAACAGAAGGCTTTTCATTAGGAATACCATCTACTCCCGTAGATACAACCACATCATTTTTTACATCTAGTTTTGAATTGTTATCTATGTCAATAATGCCATTGCCTGTTTTACCCAAGACTAAATCCCCGGAGGAAACCGTCCCATCTGTTATATTATTTCCTTGTGAAATAATATTTTGGTTCCATTTTACTGGGTTGGTTTTAAATGTCGTATCATCTTGAGATGATACGACAAAAACATTGCTTCCATTGTTAATTTTCAATGAACCATTACTGTCATCACTGACATTACTGGTCTTGTCATTATCATTCCCAGAAACCCATAATTGCTGTGTATATAGAGTGCTACCACCATCTATATTTAATTCCCCCTTTGAAGAGTCACCTACAATAGTAACACTTGCACCTACCGTTGCAGAGTTATTAATATTTGCTGATGCATTTAACCCACCTGCAGGGCAGGTGCTAGATTGACCATTGCAAGTAGCCACCGAAAAATAATCTTTAATATTTACGGTGCCATTAATATCAACATTGGCATTTTTATTAATACCTATATTTAATGAGCCCGAGATGTTTCTATCACTAATGGTAGTGTTGCTGTCTATATTTTCAGCATATGCTAGGCGAGATCCCAAAAAGAAACACATGATATATCTATTGATCTTTTTTAATTCTTTCATAATAGATAAAGTAAAAATAAAACAAAATTAAAATTGAGAAAATAGATAATGATTTCTTTTACAGAATACCCTCAACATCACGAAAAATCAGAATATTCTTTTCAGCTTAAGCACAAATCATCAAGCGCCATCGTAATGCTATGTATTTTATGACAAAAAAAATGTTAACTTTCGTGCAAACTCCCAAAGAAGGGCTCTCTTTTGCTATGACTACTTATCTGAATTTGTTTGTGAAATTGCTTATTTTTCTTTATATTCAAAATACCAAAGCATGTCTATCCATAAACAATGTTAACAATAATAGCAAGAACAAGTTGCGCAGTGGTGTTTCTTACTACATCATCAACTTAAAGATGAGTATGTTATTTACTGAACAGATAGTTACCATATATAATAAATTGATATTCTGAGAGCACCTGATTCAGGTTAAACATATTAATATCTTTATGTATATTACAGATGACATGAATGGATAAAAATAATTATATTTTATGCTCTTTTATTTGTATTTACTTCTTGTTGTTATTCTTAATTCTGTTTTGTCAGTAATTAGTATGAAATTATCAGCCATTTAATTTATGATTAAACTTGACTCATAATAAACTAAGTATATTTTGAATTTACAGAAAACCATAGTCAGAATGTATACTTCACACCCAGCATGGCTGAGGTGTCGTTATACCCTTTATCACCAACTTGAACTCTCACATTCCCCCACAGGTTCAGATGGGGATTTATTTGACCTTCCACACCAGTTTTGACCTCTCCGATATTACGGGTACCATCCTGATACACCGGTTCGCCGTTCATACGAACCCCAAAATCACGGGTATTATGCAACCAGTTCACCTCCACAAATGGGCTGAACTCACGTGATTTACCATCATCCATTTTATTGAGCCTTTTAATCCAGGTTTTCACGCCCAGACGGGTATGGACATTACCGTCTCCGGTGCTTTCAATAAGAGTACCGTTACTTTCATAGAGTTCATCAGCTTTAACCCCCATCCAGACAAGCTGGGCCTGAGGCTGAACATACCATTCGTTCAGATTGCCATAGTTGCTGCTGAATTCCCCGATTTTCCAGGCATAACCTGTTTCCAGTGAGGCGGTAAGTCCTTTTGATTTCCAGGATTCACCCGGCAGTCCGTCACCTTTCACATGGTTATCGAACCAGCCGTACTGAGCCCAGGTATCCAGATAAGCTCCGTTATGAGTCTCATCATCAGCATACCAGGTAGCATACAGCCCGGTACTGTAACCATTTACGCTGCCTTTTGAATGGTATCCGGTGCGTACTGCACCTGTACTGCTATGGTTGTTACCGTAACCAGCCATAACCCCCAGATGCCAGCGGTTAGTTCCACCCCAATCCCATTGTGCGATATCACCACCCAGTTGAATCACATAACGATTACTTTGAGTTATCAGTTGACCAGAACCGTCGCGCCAGCGGTTATGTCCTCCTTCATGGCGCATCCACATACTGGTTGCTTTCGGTTCTCCGGTAATTGCATCGACGTATTGCGTCTGCCCCAGACGTTCATGAAGGCGGGTCACAAACATGGTGTTTGCCGCAGCTATATTCGCGGTATAGGAGCTGGCTTCCGGGCGCAGGTTGTTATCATGCCCTTCCGGAGTAGGTTCAGGATCAGGCCTTGGTTCTGGAGTGTTTTTACTACTGCTCAGATACCAGTTTCCATAGTTGCTTCCCGGCCCACGTCCAAGAGTGTAGTCATAAGCGCCGGCCGCTATACGTCCGGCCTGAATAAATTCAGCGTTAGCTGCATTACCATCAACATGAATAACTTCAATACTATTCAGCGTATTAGCGCCTGAACCACCAACATTCGTAACAGCCACTCGGGTCTTACCGGACGCATCGCCTTTAATTACCAGTTTGTCGGTTGCAGAAGAGCTATCATCCAGCACTGTGTTAATGAGCAGCGTGCCATTATTACCGGTGTAGTTACCTCCAATCGTCAGAATATTTCCCGGAGCCGCCGATCGCAGGTCAAGGCTTCCACTATTGGTTACGTTCCCTACTACGCCACCAAATCCGGTAAGTTTACCGTTCTTTGCAATATTGACCAGGCTACTGGCGAGCATGACAGGTGCATCAGATTGCCCAAGAATCAGAGAGCCGTCATCAATATCTGTCTGTCCGCTCCAGGCAGCATTGCTTCGGACAGTCAGTGAACCGGAACCGGTTTTACGGACATTACCGGTTCCAGTAACATTATTTATAAGTTGCCAGTCTGTTGTGTTGTTCAGCTGCAAGATTCCACGGTTACTCACGGAAGCAATCCCAAGATTCTGCGCTCCAGTGGCAGTCAACTGAGAGCTGGTATCTACTACAAACAGCCCTGAGTAGTTACTGTTATTTCCTGAAATCTGGGTATCACTATTGATCAAAGATACTGTACCAGAACCACTCAGATTATTACTTAGCAAGCCTGAGGCATGAGTAAGAGATAATGTCCCAGCGTTACTGATGTTACCAGTACCCAGTCCGGAAACATCGTTCATTCGGACAGTTGCATCTTTTGCTATTATGGTGCTGACAGCAAAAGTGTGGTTGCCTCCTGTAATATCGAGGACGCCGCCGCTGATATTCAGGAAGCCACCTCCAGTCAGAGTACCGGCAGATACGCCATCATCAGTCAGGGTCAAATTCCCGCCATTGATGTTCAGTACAGAACCTGCAGCACCATTAAGCTTACCAACAGTCTGGCTATGACCGTTCATGTCCAGCCGGGTATCAGTAGCCAGACGAATCTCGCTGGTCTGTCCCAGAACACTGTTGCTGTTCATGAGGACATTACCACCGCGGATAGCTGTAACTCCTGTGTAATCATTATCCTGATTCGACAGAGAAACGGTTTCTCCTTTCTGACTGTTGAAAGCCAGGTCTCCGGCACCTGTGATACGGGCACTCATGTCTGCTGCATTTCCAGTTGTACCTGCAGCATCAAGCACGAGTGCATCAACACCAGAGGCTAGCAAATCAAGCTGAGTCAGAGCATAACCTATATACAGTCCATCATTATGGGGCCCTGATGTCAGACGATAATCGTATACCCCCTTAGCAACATTTTTTCCCAGTTGAACTATATTCCTTTGCTTACCTGAGGATATTACTTGCCCGGAGGCATCCTGCAGTTGAAGGTTTCCACCATTCCCCTTTACAACTGCGGAACTTGCATCTACAAGTTTAATGGTGGCATTACTGTCATCCTGTTCCAGCAATGAAAGTGAAGAATTAATAACCTGTGGAATACCATTCACATCTGTGGGTGTTGAAACCCGTACAGCACCATTTCCATTGATATACAGATTGTCAGTAACCTGAATCTGGGATTCAGTTTGCTGAGCTCCCTGAGTTACGGCACCGAAATTTACGGCTCCACCGTCAAATGAAAATCCGTTAATAACCTGAGTTCCAGTACCTGCAGTTATCACACTCCCGACCCCAGCAAGCACTAGTGCTGAAGTTAGTGCAGTGGTATTGTCGTCACTCAAGTCAAAGAGTGTATCAGACAATGCCAGCGTACCTGTAAATTCCTGTGTATTCGTTGAATTCTGGAAAGCAAAATTATGTCCACCAGTATGAACATTAAGATAACCGTTACCAGTCATATTATTATTGAATGTCCAGTCATCCTGGCTGGTTATTTGCAGCACCCCATTATTAACAATTACTGACTTGCCGATATTTTTTTGACTACTGATATCAATACTTGCCGTGGGTAAAATATTCAACAAACCACTATAATCGGTATTATCTCCCGTGAGATGCGTCTCGCCACTCTCTGCATTAATTATACCATTACCTGTGTTTTTAGAAATTAAAGGTGATGAAAAAGCATAATTGTCAGAGTTATGTTTAAAAATCAACTCTGCCTTCCCAACACCAAAAAGAATCCCTTTAGATTCAATAGTTCCAGGCATATCGCTATTGATGAATAATTTCCCTTTTGTGTCATTTGCCGTAGTTATATTGATGTAGTTATCTACATTAAGAATTCCTTGATCTGCTATGTAAATACCCGGCGCACCAGAACTTCCTGATATGGTTATCATATTTGCAATTAATCTGGAATCAGTACCGCTTATATTAACAATGGCTCTACCATTACCTCCTATATATAAGTTACTGGCAGATAACTGACCTCCATTTTTTAAGGAAATATCACCATTACCATAAAGCCCGACATATGCCTCAGAAAAATCTGCGGTCATCTTGCTGTTGCTGCCATCAATCACGATACTGCCATCTCCCCCACCAGGAGTATCTGAACCTACATATATATTAGTACTATTTAAAACTTCAAATACTCCACCATTAAAAATATTAATCCATCCTGTTGCACCAGGCCTAAAACCGACATAAATAGATTCGTTATGTCCAGAACTGCTGGGCGTATCTCTATATGATACTATACTGTTTCTGCCAGAAATATTAAGTTTTCCTGCAATATCATTACCGAATGCACCTACAATAAGAGGTGCGCTTCCTGAACGATTATCCATATGTAAAGCAGCACCATTAATAACATCAACAGCACCATTATATCCATTACCAATATGAAGTGTGGAAAATATACCATCCTCAATATCCGCATGATTATCAATAATTAATAGCCCGTCACTTTGTGAACCAACCAGAACTGGCTTGTTTTGATATTCTTCGGGAGCAGTCCTTATTTCAACAATGCCATTAACAAAACAAAAATAACGTTGGCAATTCATTTCATCACCTATCGAAGGTGATGATGCCAGAGAGAGAAGGAAAGAGATAACATAATAAAATTTATGGCTCATATGATTTTTAACAAACCTTAAGTGATAATTGACATGACTTTTATGTATATTGTAATATACAACTTTAAAAGTGCTATGCTATAAGGTCTGTTTTTTTGTATACAATAGCAAAATCATTATCAATGCAACTTACTGCAATAATTACAAGATCTTTTTTGAAGTAAAAAGATAAAAAAATCTTAAAAAATCCAACAATCCATCAGAAAAAACTGAGGACTTTATCCAGGCCCGGATAAGTTAAGAAAGCGACTATAATATTTCACTATGCCATATCAGGACGATATTTTCACCTCATATCCTGTAGTTGCGTCAGGCCCTCCATTTAGTAGCTAAACTCTTACCTCATTACAGAACCATATCAGTATATCAAATAGATAATGTGCCAGATGTATTAAGATAAAAATGACTATCTATATAAACAAATAGCCATGTTAACATTAAGTTCTGTCTATACAGACTATCCATAAAGAATGTTCAGATGACATACACACCATTACCGCATATCATTTAGATATATTGATATACCTCACAAAAACAAACTATTAGGTTAAACAAAAGCTAAACAAATTAAGTACTGATAATTGACTTACCGGTGTACATCAAAAGAATCATATACATATGTAGAAGTGACAGAAGGGAGTCATTGTTATGCAAACTAAGCTTCTGGCAATTATGCTTGCAGCACCTGTGGTATTCAGTTCTCAGGAAGCTTCTGCTTCTGATTTCTTCGGCCCGGAGAAAATAAGTACAGAGATTAATTTAGGTACACTGAGTGGCAAAACAAAAGAACGGGTTTATGAGCCTGAAGAAGGTGGACGTAAAGTCAGCCAACTGGACTGGAAATACAGTAACGCCGCCATTCTTAAAGGCGCCGTTAACTGGGAGCTGAATCCATGGTTATCTGTTGGTGCAGCTGGCTGGACCACTCTCAATAGTCGGGGGGGGGGATATGGTTGATCAGGACTGGATGGATTCCGGGACTCCCGGAACATGGACAGATGAAAGCAGGCATCCTGATACACGTCTTAATTATGCCAACGAATTTGATTTGAACGTTAAAGGCTGGTTTTTAAAAGAATCTGATTATCGCCTTGCTATTATGGCAGGTTATCAGGAAAGCCGTTACAGTTTTAATGCTACAGGAGGAACTTATATTTACAGTGAGAATGGTGGTTTCCGGAATGAAACGGGAGCGTTACCTGATAAAATAAAAGTGATTGGTTATAAACAACATTTTAAAATTCCTTATGTCGGTCTGACAGGAAACTACCGTTACGATAATTTTGAGTTTGGTGGTGCATTTAAATACAGCGGGTGGGTCAGGGGATCTGATAATGATGAGCATTATGTAAGACAAACTACATTCCGAAGCAAAGTAATAAACCAGAATTACTATTCTGTTGCAGTTAATGCCGGTTACTATATTACCCCAGAGGCAAAAGTGTACATCGAGGGTGTATGGAGTCGTCTCACAAATAAAAAAGGGGATACATCTCTTTACGACCGTAGTGATAATACTTCGGAGCATAATAATAACGGGGCTGGAATTGAAAATTACAACTTCATTACGACGGCCGGTCTGAAGTACACGTTTTAACAACTTTAACTGTCATCATCCCCGGTGAGAATTATACCGCCGGGGATTCTGTCTGTTGGTCAGGGTAATAATTTACCAATGCAGGAGATGCAATGCGTGTGATAATGAAGCCTTTAAGAAGGACTTTAGTATTCTTTATCTTTTCTGTTTTTCTTTGCGGAACTGTGTCTGCCAGACAGATCGAGTGGCAATCCTGTATGACCAGCCCATACAGTGACTGGTTTGGTACAGAAAGCTCTTCACCTGAGTTGTTATGCGGATATCTATCTGTACCGCTAAAATATACCGACACAGGTGAGGATGTGTCAGATGAAAATATACCACTTGTCAGACTGGCGATGACAAAGTTGCCGGCAAAAAGTAAACGTAAAGGGAGTATTATTATAATAAGTGGCGGACCTGGATTACCCGGAATTAATCCTTATATCAATTTTGACTGGCCGGTCACAAATCTTCGGGAATCATGGGACATTATCGGTTTTGATCCACGAGGTGTCGGTCAGTCCTTTCCTGCCATAAACTGCCAGCAACCCAATCAAGAAAGATTGGTGAATGTAAGTGAAAAGCAACTAATTTTACAGAAAATTAATGCCTGTATCCATAATACAGGAGCTGAAGTCATTCGCCATATTGGATCTCATGAGGCTGTATATGATATTGAACGCATCAGACAAGCTCTGGGAGATAAACAACTGACAGCTGTAGCATATTCATACGGTACACAGATTGCAGCCTTATATGCCGAACGCTTTCCATCCAGTATCAGATCTATAGTTTTTGACGGTGTCGTTGATATTGATGATTTAAATGATAATTTTTCATGGAAACTCAGGCAGGCCCACAGTTATCAGGAAACGTTTGATCGTTTTGCTGCATGGTGTGCCAGGACAAAAAGTTGTCCACTTTCTTCAGACAGGAATCAGGCAATACATCAGTTCCATCAGCTTTTATTAAAATTACATAATTCTCCTTTAACAGACAGCAGGGGGGAAAGTATATCTTCAGATGATCTCATATCATTAACGACAGAGCTTCTGTTATGGCGCTCATCATGGCCAACACTTGCAACGGCCGTACGTCAGTTCTCTCAGGGTATTGTCAGCAATGAAATTGAAACTGCACTTAATTCTTCCATAGCATCGGAAAAAGTCAGTGATGCTCTGGGTGTAATATTATGTGTTGATCAGAGTGATGAACAATTATCACAGGAACAACGAAAATCGCGAAAAAAAGCCCTTGCTGACGCATTTCCGGCCGTTAATTTTGAGAGGGAACAGTCCGATTTACCTGAATTTTGTGAATTATGGCCAATTCATCGCGATCTGCAACAGACACGCCTGAAGAATACTGTTTTACCATCCGGTTTACTGTTTGTGGCACACAAATATGATCCGACAACTCCCTGGATAAATGCCCGTAAAATGGCAGATAAATTTTCAGCTCCGTTACTGACTATTAACGGTGACGGGCATACGCTGGCGCTAGCTGGCTCTAATTTATGTGTGGATGAGGCTGTTGTTCGTCACCTCCTGTTTCCGGGGAAATCTGAAGATATAACGTGTCAGGGAAGTGGTACCGGAGACACTAACTGATATTAAATAAAATATTACTCCCGACATTAAATAACATCAGTGCTTTGATGTCAGGGCCTGCTAACCCTCTTTTGATATCAGTTGAGCGCAGGAAACGCCAGTTCAGAGGGGACAGGACTTAGGATAAATAAGAGAGTGGCAATCATGAGTAAGATTCATGTACATGCAGGTTACGGAAAGAGGATATCAGGCAATGAATAAGGCACTAATATAATATCATATCTCAGACTTGATACATTTTAGTTACATATATTTTCTTATTTTATGCGGAAAATGCTATATGGAAATGTAGTAATTATATACATCTTATCGAAAGTGATTTTCTGCATAATCATTATTATGATTTATATTAATCATGGGCAGGATTGCATATAAATCAGTCATTATGCTGAGTCTGCAACCTTCCTGTGTAAAGTCAAACTGTCAGGGGGACGGTGACGTCCCGGGCCAGAATACACGTGGTGCACCTTCTCCCTTTCTGTTCCCTTTCTCTGTTTTCTCCGATCCCATTCATCCTGGCATTACCCCAATTCTCCCAAAAACGGCAAACCAGCCATCAGCCCGCGCCACGACTGGCTTAAGACGGGATCCCTGCGGCAAAATGCGCCTTTACGTATTTGGTTTTACCCGCAATAATGCGTGATAAGCAAACAAAAGGATCCGCGTGCTGCGATTTATTGTCGTGGAAGGATCCGGGCGTTCAGGTCAGAATACCTGTATCCATAAACAGTGCGTGTGCTACGTGAAAAATAACTCATGAACAATGTCATTCCCCTGCAGAATTCACCAGAACGCGTCTCCCTGTTACCCATTGCGCCGGGGGTGGATTTTGCAACAGCGCTCTCCCTGAGAAGAATGGCCACTTCCACGGGGGCCACACCGGCCTACCTGCTGGCCCCGGAAGTGAGTGCCCTTCTTTTCTATATGCCGGATCAGCGTCACCATATGCTGTTCGCTACCCTCTGGAATACCGGAATGCGTATTGGCGAAGCCCGGATGCTGACGCCGGAATCATTTGACCTGGATGGAGTAAGACCGTTTGTGCGGATCCTGTCCGAAAAAGTGCGTGCGCGACGCGGACGCCCGCCAAAAGATGAAGTGCGCCTGGTTCCGCTGACAGATATAAGCTATGTCAGGCAGATGGAAAGCTGGATGATCACCACCCGGCCCCGTCGTCGTGAACCATTATGGGCCGTGACCGACGAAACCATGCGCAACTGGCTGAAGCAGGCTGTCAGACGGGCCGAAGCTGACGGGGTACACTTTTCGATTCCGGTCACGCCACACACCTTCCGGCACAGCTATATCATGCACATGCTCTATCACCGCCAGCCCCGGAAAGTCATTCAGGCACTGGCTGGTCACAGGGATCCACGTTCGATGGAGGTTTATACGCGGGTGTTTGCACTGGATATGGCTGCCACGCTGGCAGTGCCTTTCACAGGTGACGGGCGGGATGCTGCGGAGATCCTGCGTACACTGCCTCCCCTGAGGTGACGGCATACGCGCTTCCTTATATAAGCTGTGGTCAGCAGAACAGACATAACATAAGCTGGAGCATGTATATAAGCTGTAGTGAGTAAGTCATGTTTTATGAAGGGAGCAATGCCTCAGCATCAGGTTACGGGATCACTTACGTAAGGGACAGGCAGATGGCAGCTCAGCTACAGACAGTACTGCAGGAAACAGAATATAAACTGCAGTGAGCAGAGCACTCACTGCACCGGTTAATATAAGCTGTAGTCAGTAAAGGGGCGTTCTTCACTGACTACAGTTTATGTTCAGCGGGATTTGAAGAGTTTTTCCAGGTCATCCAGCGTGATGCCCAGTTTTTCAAGCAGGGCAAGTTTCTCCGCCATCTCCGGACTGACTTTTTCCGCAGGTGAAGGTGGCAACGGATTTTCCTTACTCTCATCATTCGGCGCTTTTAACCGGGGACGCCGGTAGTGAATACAGAAGAGTTTTGTTCGCCCCCGCTGGATCTCCGTGTAATCAAGATATCCAATCTCGCGTAACTGCTCCATTGCCCGTCTGACCGTCTGGTTCTGGGAAAATACCGGAGACTTCAGATTGAGGCGTGCACGCAGCCGCGCCAGCGATATCGGTGCCGGATCCCGGGGCAGGCTCTCTATAAAGGTGTAGAGTGCCTGGGCGGACTCCCGTCGCTTCAGGGCATTAATCGCCTTAAGCTGGAGAAGGACTTTTCTGTCAAACTGGTACAGTTCAAACAGGCGGGGATCAGCCTGTAACTGAACAATATCCCGCTCAGTATCGTAGTAGGCTGACTGTACCAGATGGGTGATGTATTCCCGGGTGTGCTTCTCATCGGTGCGGGAAAAGGAGATCACGGTACCGGCAATGCGTTTCAGGGAAGGGCTGATGCGCTCACGCAGCCTGCGTGATGACTGGCTTGAGGGTATACCACACAGTTTTGCAAACTCGACAAAAGGCAGTTCAACTTTGTCACCAATCACGTTATGGCGGGCAAAGGAATGAATGATCCCCACCCAGGTCTTGAAATCGTTATCCATATCCAGCCGGGGGCCGGTGATCTCAACCTTATCGAATCCTTCTGCACGGGCCAGGGAAAGACGCGTCAGTTCTTCCGTGGCATCGGTGCGTGACAGAGTATTTTTTTTACTGTTCTTCAGTGACTTAAGGGTCGGTACAAAGACGCCCAGACGCATCAGCGCCACAGGTTGTACGGTGTTGTTATTGTTTGGTGTCAGTGTCACCAGCTCACCGGACGACTTATCCAC